>JBCCTM010000299.1:0-4040 GCA_039198535.1 Pseudomonadota bacterium | reverse complement strand
GCTGCGGAGCGGTTGGCTGGCCTGCGGCCGCATAGAGCGGAAGAAAAAGGCCAGCTCTAAAGCAGAGCGGACAAACGGTTCGGAGAGCGGCGGATGAGCGCCGCCGCCCCAGAGAGCAGCGCGCTTCCCGAGGACGCGCTCCGCCGCGCGCCCGAGACGCCGCGCGCCCTGCGCGACGCGCCGCCCCCCGTTGGCGCGGACGGGCCGCTGGAGCGCTGCCTTGAGCCGCTGCTGCGCGCGGCCGGATGGCGCGGAGACCAACGCCAAATTGTCGAGGCGCTTCCCCATCTTGAGCCCCTTGGCTCGCTCAACGACGTGCGCCTTGTGCTCCATCGCCTCGGGCTCAGCTCAAGCGTCGATAGCCTGCGCCCCGAGGAGATCTTGGACGAGCGCTTGCCCGCGCTTTGGATGACGGATGACGGGCCGCTGGTGGTGCTCGCGCGCCAAGATGACGGCGATCTCCTGGTCTATGACTCCGAGCGGGACGAGCAACGAGCCGTTGGCGTCGAGGGACGTCGCGTGCGGCTCTGCCGGGTCTACTCTCTGCTCGACGGCGAGCGTGAAGCGGCGCATCAGGAAGAGGAGCGGAATTGGCTCGGCGGCGCGATCCAAAAGCTCGGCGGCGAGATCTCGTTCGCGCTGCTGCTGACCTTCGCCGCCAACCTGCTGGTGTTGACCGCGCCGATTTACACGATGGCGGCCTACAACTCGGTGTTGCCGTCGAAAGGCGTGGACACGCTCGCATTCCTGTTCGCGCTGGCGCTGGCGGCGCTGCTTGCGGAGAGCGGTTTGCGGCGGGTGCGCTCCAACGTCTTGGCCGCCGGCGCGGCCCGGATCAATTGCGCGATCATCACCAAGAGCTTCGACCGGATCCTCCACCTGCCGGCCTCCATGGTGGACAACGCTTCGGTTTCCGCCCAGGCGGCGCGCGTGAAGCAATTTGAGAGCATCGTCAGCACCTTCTCGGGGCCGGTGCTCGGGGCGATCTTTGATCTGCCCTTCGTCTTGCTGTTCATCGCGGCGATCTTTGTGCTGGGCGGCCCGTTGGCGCTTGTCCCATTGGCGGCGCTGGGCCTGTTCGTCGCGCTGGGGCTCATCCTCGGCCCCGCGGCCGAGCACGCATCGCGCCGATCGGCGATCCTGAAAGACCGCGCCTCGACCCTGACTTTCGAGATGCTCAACAGCCATGGGTCGATCCGCGAACTGGGCGCGGAGGCGGTATGGCGTCGCCGTGTGGGCGAGGCGCATCGACGGGCGGTGAGCGCCAAAGTGCGCTCGGTGTTCCTGGAATATCTGCGCAGCAGCGGCTCGTTGTTCTTCATCGGTTTGGCCATGGTGGGAACGGTCTGTTTCGGCGCGGTGATGGCGATGCAAGGCGATCTCACCATCGGCGCTCTTGTCGCCATCTCCATGCTGGTGGCCCGTTCCCTTGGGCCGGTGCAGACGCTGTTCATGGCGTTGCCGCAGGTGACCGCGTCCCGCGAGGCGGCGGACCGTTTCCGCGCTCTGCTCAATCTCAAGGTCGAGCGGGCCGCGGATAAACCCCCCACCGCTTTTCGGCCCTTCGCCGGCGCCGTGCGTTTCCATGAGATCGCCTTCCGCTTTCCCAACGCCGATGAGTTCGCGCTGCGCGGCTTGAATGCGGAGATCGCCGCGGGCGAGGTGATCGGCATGCTCGGCGCGGGCGGGTCAGGCCGGTCCACGGTGCTGCGGCTGATGCTGGGCCTCTACCGGCCGACCGCGGGGCAGATCTACATTGATGAAGCCAATCTGAGCCAAATCCACACAGCCGAACTGCGCGCGACCATGGCGTATGCGCCGCCCGCGCCCGAATTCTTCTATGGCACGGTGGCTCAGAACCTGCGGCTGGGGCGCCTCACGGCCACGGATGACGAGCTGGAGGAGGTGTTCGAAGCGCTCGGCGTGACCTTGGATCCCGCGTTCTTCCCCGATGGACTTGAGACCCGGTTAAGCGCCGATGAGTTCGCTCAATTGCCCTCGGCGCTGCGCCAAAAGCTCTCCCTGGCCCGCGTGTTCGTGAAGGACGCGGCGGTGACCTTGCTCGATGAGCCGCTGGCGATGCTTGAGCCGTCCGATCAGGTCGGGTTCTGGCGCGCCATCGACCGATGCCGCGGGCGGCGCACCATGCTGATCACCATGAGCGATCTCAGCGCCATCGATCGCTGCGACAAGGTGATGGTCCTCGCCAAAGGACGCCTGGCGCATTTTGGCGAGCCGGCCGCGCTCCGGGCGCTGATGGCGGAGCGCCGCGCGGCGTCTTAACCCCGCCTTGAACGCGCCCGGGCCACCCGGCGCGCGCGCAGCATACCGCTGCAGCGCGTCGCAAGGCCTTGCGCACTGGATCGATCAACGGGCGACGGGGGAAGGCCCCGCCTCAGGGGCTGGTGAAAGCCAAGCTGGAGGCGCGGCTGAACGGCTCCATCAAATAGCCCAACACGGAGCTTCGGTCGCCGAGGAGGTTGGCCGTCAGCGACATGCCGGGCGACAGCGCCTTGAGATCGGCTTTGTCTTCGAAGCGGGAGCGGAGCGCCAACTCCACCTCAAAATATGAGCGCCCATCCTCGCCCGTGAACGCCGTCGGCGAGATGTCCGTCACCTCGCCGTCGATCTGGCCAAAGGCCGAAAGGCCGTAGGTGATCACCTGCAGCTCCGCCAAATCGCCGACGTCGACAAAGCCGATTTCATCCGGTGAGACGCGGACTTGCGCCACCAAAGGGCGGTCGATGGGGATGATCTCGGCGACCATGGCGCCGGCCGGCAAGACGGCGCCCTGTTCGCTGGCGGCCATCTGCTGGACCGCGCCGCTGATCGTCGCGCGGATCACCATGCGCTCCAAACGATCGCGGCGGCGTCGCAATTGCTCCGCCACCTCGCCTTCGCTCGCCACCGCTTCGGTCAGATCACCGGACCATTCCGCACGCCGCGCCGCAACGGCGCTGGCCCGTCTTCGCTCAATCTCGATAATCTCCCGGGCGGCGGCGGCGCTTTGCCCGATCACCGCCGCCTGGCGGGATTTCGCTTCGCTCCGCTGCGTGGCGAGGGTGAAAAGATCGCGTTGCGAGGTCGCGCCGCGGGCCACCAACTCCCGCATCATCTCGAAGCGCTGGTCGAACGCATCGATGGCGGGCTCCAACGCGGCCGCTTCTTCGCGCTGAGCCATCATCGCCGCCTCCCGCGTCGCGCGCTGCGCGTCGAAGGTCGCGAGCTCCGCCGACATGGCGGCGACGGCGGCCTCGTGTTGGCGGCGCTCATTGCGCGCGGCGGCGGGGGCCAAACCGCCGGACACGGTGGCGAATTCCGGATCGCGTCCCTCCAGAAGCGCGCGGAGGCGCTCGATGCGGAGCGCCAGGTGGATCTCGCGGACGGTCAGCTCTTGGATTTCACTGCGGAGGTTGGCGTCGCGCAGGCGCAGCAGCGGCTGGCCCGCGCGCACGATGTCGCCTTGGGAGGCCAGCACTTCCTGCACCGCGCCGCCCTGCTCATGGTGCACCGCCACGGCCGCGCCCACATGACGCACCGACCCAACCGCGACGACCACCTCGCGGATCGGCGCAAAGGCCAAGATGACGCTGGCGAACATGATGAAGATCAACAAGGCGGCCAGGGCGTTACGCGTACGCTCTCCGGACTGCTCCAACTCGAATTCGAGTGGCAGCGACAAGGCGTCGGCTTCGCGCCTCGTATCCGCGATGGGAGCTCGCATACGGTTTCCCAGACCGCGCCGCAATTCGGCGCCTCATTGGACTTTCTCCGATCCGGGAAAAAATGCGGTTAAGATGGTCGGTGAGAAGCGGTGGGCGAAAAGGCGGCTTCTTTGTGTAAAGCGCTGTTTTCGTTGGGGCAAATCCGCTTACATCGCCGCTGTTAACAAAAAGAGCGCTCCGAAAAGTTTGGCGAAGCGCTCTTTTGTTTTCGGGGCCGTTCCCCGCCGAAATTCGGGGCGAAGCGACCGTGATCAGGCCGCGCCTAGAAGCGGAAATTCAGCCCGATCCGCCCCAAATGCAGCTGCAGATCGTCGC
>JBCCTM010000298.1:0-4063 GCA_039198535.1 Pseudomonadota bacterium | reverse complement strand
GGCGTCTTCGAACCGCGGCGGCGTCGGCCACATCGTCTCCACAATCTCCCGATCCACCGCGGAGAGGTCCACGGCGAAGCGCGCCGCGCCTTGGTCTAAGCCAAGGAAAATCGGATGCGGGTCGAGCCGAAAAAAGCCGCGTGCGGGAGGGACAAGCGCCAGCTGAGGGCCATGGGGGCCGAGCTCAAGCGCGGGGTCGCCGCGCCAAAACGCCACAAGGCGCGTGGCGGGGTCGTCCCGCAGTCGCTCAAGCTCCGCGTCGTCACGCCGCAGGGCGTCTACGCGGTCGAGCCCGCCCTGCGCCATCGGCGTTGGCAATGGAAACGCCATTTTGCCCCCGTTTGCGCCGCTTGTCTCAAAGGGCGGCCGCCCGCCTCCATGAACGGCGGGCGGAGCCGCGGGACCCTTACTCCGCGGCCACGGCGCGGGAGAAGGCGCGGCGATTGCCGAGCGCGTCGATTGCAGCGAGATACTCGGCTTCCAACTGATCAACGAACGCGCCCACCGACATGCGCTTATCGACCGCCCCGATGCCTTGACCGCAGCCCCAGATGTCCTTCCACGCCTTGGCGTCCGTGTTGCCGCCGGAGCCGAAATTCATCTTCGACGGGTCGCTCTGGGGCAGGTTGTCCGGGTCGAGGCCCGCATTCACGATGGAAGGCCGCAGATAGTTGCCGTGCACGCCGGTGAAGAGGTTTGTGTAGACGATGTCGCTGGCGGAGCCGTCAACGATGCCGTCTTTATAACCGTCATTGGCGTTGGCCTCGTCGCAGGAAATGAAGGCCGAGCCGATATAAGCGAAGTCAGCGCCCATGGCCTGCGCGGCGGCGATGGAGCCACCCGTCGCGATCGAGCCCGACAAGGCCACCGGCCCGTCGAAGAACGTGCGGATCTCCTGCACCAGCGCAAAGGGTGAGAGCGTGCCGGCATGGCCGCCCGCGCCGGAGCACACCGGGATGAGGCCGTCTGCGCCCTTTTCCAGCGCCTTGTGGGCGAAAGGCACGTTGATCACGTCATGCATGACGACGCCGCCATAGGACTGAGCGGCCTGGAAGATCTCCGGGCGCGCGCCGAGCGAGGTGATCACCAACGGCACCTTATACTTCACGCACATCTCCATGTCGTGCTCCAGCCGGTTATTCGACTTGTGGACGATCTGGTTCACGGAGAACGGCGCCGCCGGGCGGTCCGGATTGGCGGCGTTGTAGGAGGCGAGCTCCGACGTGATCTGGTCTAGCCACTCGTCCAACATGGACTCCGGCCGGGCGTTCAACGCCGGGAACGAGCCGATCACGCCCGCCTTACACTGGGCGATCACCAACTCCGGGTTGGAGATGATGAACAAAGGCGAACCGATCACAGGCAGGCGTAGGTTCTGGAAAATGGCCGGAAGCGTCATGGGCGATGTCCCTAGATGTGTCTTTTGTCTGTCATTTCGCACAAGGCGATGCGGCCGCCCGATCGTGCTTTTCCGCGAGGCGTAGCGCTGCGGCGGGGCGGACGTGACGGGTTGTCGCGGATATCGTTAACCGGACGTAGCACGGCGCGCCCTCCGGGCTAGGCTGAAATCTCACGCGCCGCCGCTTCCGGCCGCGCGACCAGAGAGAAGGCGCCCCGATGGCCGCACAAGACGCACAGCATGAAGAGCCCCCCGTCCTCACGGAGCGGCGCGGCCCGGTGGAGATCATTACGATTAACCGGCCGGAAAAGCGCAACGCCGTCGACGGACCCACGGCGGCGGCCCTCAGGGCTGCGTTTGAGGCGTTTGAAGCGGACGACGAAGCCCGGGTCGGCGTGCTGACGGGCTCAGGAGGCGTGTTTTGCGCCGGTGCGGATCTCGCGTCGATCGGCGCGCCGGAACGCGCTCCCAAAGTCGAGCCCACCGGCCGCGCGCCCGGGCCGATGGGGCCGAGCCGCATGGATCTCCAGAAGCCGGTGATCGCCGCGGTGGAAGGATACGCCGTGGCGGGCGGCCTCGAATTGGCGCTGATGTGCGATCTCCGCGTGGCGGCGCGCAATGCGGTGTTCGGCGTGTTCTGCCGGCGCTGGGGCGTGCCCCTGATCGATGGCGGCACGGTGCGTCTGCCGCGCATCGTCGGTCAGGGACACGCGCTCGACATAATCCTGACCGGCCGCCCGGTGGAGGCGGAGGAAGCTCAGCGCATGGGCCTCGCCAATCGGGTGACCGAGCCTGGAGGCGCGCTTGCGGCGGCGGAAGCCTTGGCGCGGGAGATCGCGGCTTTCCCGCAGCGCTGCATGCGCGCCGACCGGCGCTCGGCGCTCACGCAGTGGGATTGGGACTTGCCCGAGGCGCTGGCGCGGGAAGGCGCGGGCGGCTTTCCCGTGCTGGAGGCGGAGGCCCGCGCCGGCGCGCAACGCTTCGCCGATGGCGCCGGCCGCCATGGCGCTTTTGAACAGCCTGGATGAACCACGCAATCGACGGTTAAATTTCTTGCCCGCACTCCTTCGGAAGTTGCGCAGAGATGTGTCGACCGGCGGTTGGAAAAGGGTTAGCGTTGTGAAGCCTGCCGCCCGCTTTGGAGGAGGTCCGTACGGCTCGCGGCTTCGGCCGCGGAGGGGCGGCAGGCATCTCCACCCTACCGCGAGCGCCGCGCCTGTTTAGGAGAGCCGGCGCAGAAGCGCCGGCCGAATGGGCCTTGGGGTGTTTACAGTCGGCGTTGGTCGGCGTCATTGGATCAGCGCAGCGGCCAGTCGGGCCGCTCTGGTTCAAAGACAACCCAAAGGATCATCCGATGTCCGACACCTACGTCCCGCCGAAAGTTTGGACCTGGGACAGTGAGAGCGGCGGGCGCTTCGCCAACATCAACCGACCCATCGCCGGGTCGACCCATGAGAAAGACCTCCCCGTCGGCGAGCATCCGTTCCAGTTGTATTCGCTGGCGACGCCAAACGGCGTGAAGGTCACGCTCCTGCTCGAAGAACTGCTGGAGGCCGGCCATGCCGGCGCGGAGTACGACGCTTGGCTGATCAACATCGGAGAGGGGGACCAGTTCGGCAGCGGCTTCGTGTCGGCCAACCCCAATTCTAAAATCCCGGCGCTGGTGGATCGGAGCGGCCCCGAGCCGCTGCGGGTGTTCGAATCAGGTTCTATCCTGGTGCATCTCGCCGAGAAGTTCGGGGCGTTCCTGCCCGCCTCCGGCCGCGCCCGCACGGAGACCTTCAACTGGCTGTTCTGGCAGATGGGCTCCGCGCCGTTCCTGGGCGGCGGTTTCGGCCATTTCTACGCCTATGCGCCTGAGAAATACGAGTACCCGATCAACCGCTACGCCATGGAGGTGAAGCGGCAATTGGACGTGCTCGATCGGCAATTGGCCGAGCAGCGCTTCATCGCCGGGGATGAGTACAGCATCGCCGATATGGCCATTTGGCCGTGGTATGGCGGGCTGGTGCTTGGCAAGCTCTATGAAGCGGCGGAGTTTCTGGATGTGGCGTCCTACACCCATGTGAACCGCTGGACCCGGGAGATCGACGCCCGCCCAGCCACAACCCGCGGCGTGCGGGTCAACAAGGCCTGGGGTCCGGAGGAAGAGCAAATGCATGAGCGCCATTCGGCGGCCGATTTCGGCTGAGCCGGTTGGGGCCAACGGCCGCGATGCGGTGCGCGAGTTCTGAGGTTGAGCCGAAGTTGGTGAGCACGCGGATGGTGCTGCGGTCGATCTCGGTGTCGGTCGCTGTGTGGTCGTGGAAGGCGTCGCCGGTTGTTGGCGTGAGGTGCCGCGGGGCCTCGGGGCGTTCGGCGGGCTGCCATTGGCGGGTGAGCCAGTCGGCGAGGTCGGTGTAGTCGCGGGCGCCGGTGGACTCGGGCTCGTACTCGATGACGGGCTGGCCGAAGCTGACGGCTTCCTTGAGCTTGATGTCGCGGCGGATGGCGGTGGGGATAACCTGATCGCAGAAGCGGCGGCGGAGTTCTTGGAGCAGGTCCTCGGCGAGGACGGAGTTAATTTCGGGGAGCGTCGGCAGCAGCCAGAACGGGGCGCTTGCGCCGAGTCGGCGTTCGAGCGACTCGATGGTCTTGGCCTGCTTCATGGCGCCTTGGAGGGAG
>JBCCTM010000297.1:0-4079 GCA_039198535.1 Pseudomonadota bacterium | reverse complement strand
CGATTTCCAATCTGCAGCGGCAGATCCTCTTTAAGACGTCGGATGTCGGCCGCTCCAAGACGGAGGCGGGCGCGGCCGCGCTCGAGGCGCTCAATCCACATGTCGCCGTCGAGGCGGTGTCGGATCGGTTGACCGAGGCGAACGCGGCGGCGCGGCTTAACGGCGTGGATCTCATTCTCGACGGGTCGGACAATTTCGCCACCCGCCGCATCGTCAACGCCGCGGCGATCGGCGCGGGCGTTCCGCTCCTTTCCGGGGCGATCGGCCGCTGGGACGGGCAGGTGAGCCTGTTCCATCCGGCCGAGGGCGGGCCCTGCTACGCGTGTTTGTTCCCAAAGGATCCCCAAGGCGCGGCGGCCGCCCCCTGCGAGGAGGCCGGCGTCGTGGGCGCGCTCGCCGGCGTGGTCGGCGCGATGATGGGCCTAGAAGCAATAAAGCGCCTCACCGGGGCCGGTGAGACGCTTCTCGGTCGCCTATGGCTCTACGACGCGTTAGAGGCGTCGGTGCGCGTCATCCGCATTCAACGTGACCCGGATTGCGCCCTGTGCCGATCCGTGGCCCCGGCGCGCTGACGCCGCTCAGTCGTGCGGGTGGACCACCTCGGGCAGCGACTTGCCCGCGTCCCCGTCCCGGCTGCGCCGATTGGCCGTCGCCCGCCACAGCCCATCCTCAGCTCCGAGCGTAAAAGGTTGCTCTTTAGGAGCCGCCGCACGCAAACCGAGCTTCACCGGCTTTACCCGAAGCCTCTTCGCGAACTTGTTGCTTAGATTTTTGATCGACATATCCACCGCCTCTCAGTTCAAAAGCCCAATCACGGAAGGGCGGCCCGGTGTCGGGCGGACTTCTGCCTAAAGTTGTTCGCAATAGCAACAACAAAAATCGCGCCACTATCGAAGAAGCGTCGACGCGAGAGCTGAGCGCTGCGGTCTTGTTGAGGTTAAGAGGATCGCGTTCGCGTTTTTGCATCATTTTTAGGCGGTAAATCCGGCTGTGGGGCCCGCCAAGTCCTACTTATTGTAGTGCCGAGCGGCATTTCTACGCAGGGTTGCTAAACTGAACATGCGGTCACGATTGCGACACAGAGCGCTCAGCGCGTCGATTGCGGGCTCGCAAAAGTCGGATCCGAGCGTTCCTCCGCGGGGCGGTGGGTCGGCGATACGGATTAAAGACTGTTTTATCGATTCGGTCTGTGGATCGATTCGCCGCACCGGCTGTGTTTGGGTCTGACCTCAGCGGTTCAGGAAATCGATGAAGAGCGGTATGACCACCTCATGCGCGTCTTCTTGGATGTAGTGCCCGGCATCCTCGATGCGGTGGACTTCAGCTTTTGGAAAATCCTTCACCCAAAGCTCTTCGAGAATGTCAGGGCCGAACGCGACGTCCTTCATGGGCCATGCGATCAAAACGGGCTTGTTCTGGAAGGCGGGGACCAAGCGCTCGTTCAGCGCCCCCATGTAATCGCTCACGCGGCCGCCGGGCCCTGCTGGGATCTCCCTCGGGAACACCAAGACGCTTGTGCGGGACGCCCAGTTGGGGTGCGGGGCGAGATAGGCGGCTTTGTCAGTGGGCGTGAGGCGTTCGGGATGGGCGAGGCCCGCCTTGAAGAGGAAGACCTTCACGAAGGCGTGCAGCCCTTTGACCATCAGCTCGCCCACGCCGGGCGTGCGGAACAGCCTGAGCGGCAGAGGCAGGGCCACTTTGCCGGGTGGGCGGTGCGCGATGGTGTTCAGCACCGCCAGGCGCGCGACGCGCTCGGGTCGCCGGCTGGCCCAGAGCAATCCGATCGGGCCGCCCCAATCCTGTACAAGGAGGGTCGCCTCCTTAAGATCCAGGGCGTCTAAGAGCGCGGCGCAGCGCTCGCCATGGCGGGGAACTCGATACAGCTCAGGCGTCTTCGGCTTGTCGGAGCGGCCAAAGCCTAAATGATCCATGGCGATCACGCGCCTTCCCGCCCCGAGCGCCGCGCCGATGAAGCGGCGATAGAGATACGCCCAGGTCGGATTGCCATGGACCATCACCACCGGTGGCGCGTCGCGCGGCCCCTCGTCGATGTAGTGAAGCCGCCCCTCGGCGTGCTCGAACCATTTGGGCGCGTAGGGCCATGCGCCGCCAAAGCTCCAATCCACTGTCTCTGCGGCCATTGCTGTCGTCTCCTCGCCGGATCGTTCTGCTTTTGACCAACCGTGCCCGGGCCCGATCCGGTTGGCGAGGCGGGCGCGACGCGACATCTCGTTGCGAATTTGGGAGACGCATCAGGGCGGTGGCGCGGTGTGACAGCCGACTTCCCTTCCGCTTCGACGGCGCCTATAGCGGGGATCCAGGGTAGGAGCGGGGGCCGATGCGGGGCGCATGAACGAGGAGACGATGGGCGAGAAGACGGGTGGCGGCGCGCCGCGGCGCGCGGATGTGAGCCGCAAGACCACCGAAACGGACATTTCCGTCGCCCTGACACTCGACGGGACAGGCCAATATGACGTGCGGACCGGCGTCGGCTTTTTCGATCATATGCTTGAGCAGCTTTGCCGCCATGCGCTGTTCGACCTGACCGTGCGCGCCAAGGGCGATCTGCATATTGATGACCATCATACCGTGGAGGATGTGGGCATCGCGCTTGGGCGCGCGCTCAATGAGGCGGTGGGCGATGGCGGCGGGATGCGCCGCTATGGCGACTGCCTGCTGCCAATGGATGAGACGCTGGTGCGCGCCGCGCTCGACATCTCACGTCGGCCGTTCCTGGTGTGGAAGGTGGAGTTTCCGACGGCGAAGATCGGCGCGTTCGATACGGAGCTGGTCCGCGAGTTCTTCACCGCCTTCGCCATGAACGCAGGGCTGACCCTGCATGTGGAGCGGTTGCACGGGGCCAATAGTCACCACATCGCCGAGGCCTGCTTTAAAGCGACCGCGCGGGCGCTGCGCGGAGCGCTGGAGCTTGACCCGCGGCTCGGCGGGGCGTCTCCCTCGACCAAGGGCGCGCTCGGATGATTAAGCCGTGACAGAGACCGTCGTTCTAATCGATTACGGCAGCGGCAATCTGCACTCCGCGGAAAAAGCGTTTCAGAGGATGGCGGCGCCTCTGTCGCAGCGGGTTGAGGTGACCTCCGACCCTGACGCTGTGCGCCGCGCGGACCGGGTGATGCTGCCCGGCGTTGGCGCGTTCGGCGATTGCGCGGCCGGCCTGCGCGCCATACCGGGGATGACCGAGGCGCTGACGCAGCGCGTGCTTGGTGACGGCCGCCCCTTTCTCGGGGTCTGCGTCGGCGCCCAACTTTTGGCCACCGCCGGCGAGGAACGGGGCCGCCATGAGGGTCTCGGCTGGATTGGCGGAAAGGTCGAGGCGCTCACGCCCGCCGATCCGGCGCTCAAAATCCCGCATATGGGCTGGAACCGATTGCAGGTGTCGGCGACGGAACATCCGGTGCTTGGCGGGTTGCCGGACGCGCACGCGTACTTCGTGCACTCCTACCATCTGGTCGCCGACGCGCCCTCCATGCTTCTGGCGACGGCCCGCTATGGCGGAGACGTGACCGCCGCAGTGGGACGTGACAGCATTCTGGGCGTGCAGTTCCATCCCGAGAAGAGCCAACGCCTCGGCCTTGCGCTCATCGATCGCTTTTTGAGGTGGCGTCCGTGATCCTCTATCCGGCCATTGATCTGAAAGACGGCGCCTGCGTGCGCTTGCGCCAAGGCGAGATGAGCACCGCCACGGTCTTCTACGAGGATCCGGCCACGCCCGCCCGCAAGTTTGCGGAGGCGGGCTGTCAGTGGATCCATGTGGTTGATCTGAACGGAGCCTTCGCCGGCGAGCCGGTGAACGCCGAGGCGGTCGAAGCGATCCTGAACGCGGTGGAGTTGCCGGTGCAGCTGGGGGGCGGCGTGCGCAGCCTCGCGGCTTTGGAAGGCTGGCTGGAAAAAGGCGTGAACCGCGTCATCCTCGGCACCGCCGCGGTGCGGGAGCCCGAGCTGGTCCGCGCCGCCGGGCGGGCGCATCCCGGCCGGGTCGCCGTCGGTATTGACGCGCGAGGCGGGCGTGTGGCGGTGCAAGGATGGGCGGAGACCACGGAGCTCACCGCCGTCGATCT
>JBCCTM010000296.1:0-4134 GCA_039198535.1 Pseudomonadota bacterium | reverse complement strand
CCCCGCCGGCGGCGGAGAGGATGGTGCGCGAGGGCGCGTCGGCGCTCACCAGATAGACCAGGCCCGCCGTGATCGCCTCGGGCGTCAGCGCCGCCAGCACCTCCTCCGGCATGCCGAGATCCTCCGTCATGCGCGTCCGCGCCGAGGGAGAGAGCACATTCACCCGAATGTCGCTCTTGGCGCCTTCGAGATGCAGCGCGTTCATCATGCCGATCACGCCCGCCTTGGCGGCGGCGTAGTTCGCTTGGCCGAAATTGCCGTGCATGCCAGAGGGCGACGCGGTGAACACGATCCGCCCATAGCCTTGCTCCCGCATGATCGGCCAAACGGCGTGGGTGCAGGCGGCGGTGCCGACCAGATGCACTTCGATCACCAGGCGGTAATCCTCGAAATCCATCTTGGCGAAGGTCTTATCCCGCAGGATGCCGGCGTTGTTCACGAGGATGTCGATGCGGCCCCAGCGGTCCATGGCCGCTTGGGTCATGGCCTTCACCTCATCCATCTTGGCCACGTTGGCCCCGTTGGCCATGGCTTCGCCGCCCGCGGCCACGATCTCCTGGACCACCTGCTCCGCCGGCGCGGCCGAGCCGCCCGAGCCGTCCCGCGCGCCGCCCAGATCATTGACCACCACCTTCGCGCCCCGCGCGGCCAAGGCCAAGGCGTGGCTGCGGCCGAGCCCGTTGCCTGCCCCGGTGACGATGGCGACTTTCCCATCAAATCGAATCTCGTCGGACATCTCGTTCCCCAGATCGTCTCTATGTGTTGGATGCGGCTTAAACGTATTGCCGCGTCAGCCATTCGGCGACCAGCGCCGGCTTGTCTTCGCCCTCGATCTCGACAGAGACCTCGTAGACCAATTGCCACTGTCCCGGCGATTTCTCCTCCGCGCCTTTGAGCATGAAACGGCCGCGCACGCGTTTGCCGGAGCGCACCGGCGAGACGAAGCGGATTTTCTCAAAGCCGTAGTTGACGCCCATCTTGATGTTCTCGAGCGCCAGCGTGGCGCTCTCGGCGAGCTTGGCGAGCAGCGACAGCGTCAGGAAGCCATGGGCCACCGTGCCGCCGAACGGCGTCTGCTTGGCGCGCTCTTCGTCGAGATGGATGAATTGGAAATCTTCGGTGCACTCGGCGAAGGCGTTGATCCGCGCCTGGTCCACCAGCAACCACTCGGAGACGCCGGTCTCCTTGCCCACATGCCCGGCGAGATCCGCCGGCTTAACCACGGTGATCATGGGTTCCTCCCCTTCTTTTACGGGCGTGTTTTTCGTGGCCGCATGAGTGCGCGACCACGCGCGCCGGCGCAAGCGCTTCGCGTGGGTGGGGAGGATCCTACGACGCTAAGGGCGGGCGGGCGCGTCAGCGAAGATGGATCTCCGCGATCTTTCTGTAGTCGCCCGTGCGCCGCAGCTTGCGCAGTCCTTTGTCGAGCCGGAGCACGCGGGCCCGCGCATCAGCGCTTCCTTTGTAAGCGATGGCGTGGAGCGACTGAACGCTGCCGAGATCAACGGCGGCTTCTGTCTGATCCTCGAGGCCGAGGCGTTTGATCTCGCGCTCGAGCGTTTCCATGTTGAGCGTCACCGCATCGGCCTCGCCCGCCATGAGCTTCGCGAGGCAGCCTTCCACTGTTTCACCTTGGACCAACGTGAAGACGCCGTCTGTAAGGCCCATGACATCGAGATCATGGGTGAAGTAATTCACGGGACGGCACACGATTTTCCCAGCCAGATCCGCCGGCGCGACGAGGTTTGTCGTTTGGCCCACGCGGGCGACGAAGCCCACCACCACCTTGTGCAGCGGTTCGGAGAAGAAGAACAGGTCGCAACGCTGTTGGCTGGAGGGGCTCAACTTGGCGTACTGGTCGCAATCGGGCTGGAACCACGGGAAGCTAACCTGGTGGCTTTGCTCCGTCAGCATTGAGAAATGCGCGCCCCAATCCCTCTCAAACAAGATCTGATGCGCCTCTCCGGGCTCGACGCGAAGCGCCCGATCGACCAGCTCCACGCTAAAGCCGCGATAGGGCAGCTCCGCGGCGGCGTAAGGCGCGTAATCGTCTCCAGTGAGAACCCTGAGCGGTGCGGATGCGGGCCAGGAGGGGTCTTGCCGCATGGCGGTGATCGGATCTGCCGGGGGCGGCGGTGGCGTGGGCTCGGGTGTTGGCGCGGACGCGGCTATGTCGGTCTCTTCCGCCGCAATGGCGCTTTCCTGCCAACCCTTGGGGCAGGGGACGTAAATCGTCATCCCGGCGGGGATAAAATTGGGTTCCCGGATCATCGGATTAAAGTCGACGATATCCGAGGAGGAGATGCTAAATGCGCCGCGCGCCTCACCAAGCGCTCGGGTTGCGCGGGCGGCTATTTTGATCAAGCCGTCGCCGGATTTGACCACATAATTCGCGTCGCAATCGATCTCCGCCATGGCGTTGTGAGGCGCGGCCAGCGCGCCAGCGGCACTGACGATAGCCGCGCCCGCCCACTGACGGATAGTGCGCTTTCTCGCCGTTCCCCCCATGAGATATCCCCCTCTTAACCGGTCACGCGTTACGGCGACTGCGCCTCCTCCGTCGGAGTGGCCAGCGCGGTCTCGGCGATATTGTCAACAACCAAAACGGCCACGGCGAACGCCAGGATGAGCCAAACGCGCCGGGAGAGCGCGCTCGCGCAGGCGCGGTAGCCCGTGACAGCGCCGAAGGTCACTAAGGCGAACACAAGCGCCAACGCCATCAGCCCATAGAACACAAAGCTGTTCAGGGCGCGCCCATAGCCCTGGCCAGGTTCAAAGAGCTCGGCGATGCGATCCGGCAATCCAGTGCTCTGATATGCGCGATACAAAGGAAGCATTACTTCGGACGTCTCAACTGTCCCGGCTCGGGCGGCTTCTTCGTATTGAGCAAGTTCCGAATAGGCGAAAATCGCGATCAACATTGCCAGGCCCATTCCGAAAAGTGAGATGTTGAAGATGCGGCGCGTCCCCAGCGGCTGCTGGCGCATGCCTGCGATGATGGACATCGCGACGAAGATAAGAAACGTCACAAAAAGCGCGTCGGAGCTGCTTAGGGTTGGCGCGCCAAGCATTTGCAATCCGTTGGCCAACGCTTGAGGGACCAAGCTCCAATAAACGAGCACCACGGAGAGAACTTCAGAGAAGTCGAGGATGCCGGCAAACTCGGCCACTTCCACGGCGTCCGCAAAATTGGCCACAGCGTTTAAGACGCTCAGCCCGCCTCCAACAACGCCACCGCCGAGGAACAGACGCGACGTTGCGGACAACTCGCTCGCCATAAGTTCGCTCCCCCAAAACCCGACCGACAATTTAGATATCGGCGCAATCTCGAGGGCGCAATCCGACATCCGCCGAGCCCGCCGCAGGCGCAGCGCCCAGGCTCGACCTAGCGGCGTTTCGCGGCGCGGCTGGCTTTGCGCGACTGATCTCGAGACTTGTCCCGTCGGCGTCGCTCGGCGCGGAAGCCCGCCTGCCAATCCCCGGCCATGATGCTGCCGATGGGCTCCACCGCGTCCACCACTTCCGCCAGGCCATGCGCGTCGATCTGTCGGCGCACGGCGTCGGCGTTTTTATAGGCGCTCGGCAGCTCCGAGAGGTCGGGCGTGTCGGCGAAGAAGCGGATGTCGAGCCCGGCGGTCTCCTCCGCCAGCACCTCCGCGGGCGGGCGCCCTTCGAGGCGTCGCAGATGCGCGCTGCGGCTGGTGTTCCGCCCGGCGCCATGGGGCGCGAAGCCGAGCGCGCCCGGTTTGTCGAGCCCGCGGGTGATGAGCACCGGCTCGCTCATATTGAGCGGGATCAGTGTCAGCCCCTGCGCGTCCTCGGCGTAATCCGCCCAGGCGGGCGTCGCGCCCTTGCCATGCAGATACAGGCCGTCGCTGCGGCGGAAGACGAAATTATGCTCATTCCAAAAGCGGTCCCGCGGGCGCGCGCCCAGCCCATCGCAGACCAGATCATGGATCGCCTCGTGATTGGCTTTGGTCCAGGCGCGCATCAGCTGCAGCGCGTCCCAATAGGCGCGACCCTCATCGCTGTCGGCGGCGATCCAGACGGACGCCTTGGGCGCTTCAGGGCAGACTTTGCGCGTGTGCGCCTCTGCGGCCCGCTGGCCTCGCTTATAAAGCAGCGCGCCCGGCT
>JBCCTM010000295.1:0-4146 GCA_039198535.1 Pseudomonadota bacterium | reverse complement strand
GCGGAGAGTACTGTCGGTACGGGCCGATAAAGCGCAGTAGCGGATCGGTCTCAAAGCGCCTTCCCAGGGGCAGGCGCGGGCCGGTTAAGATCGGTGCGCCCGATATGGGCGCAGGCGCGACGCAACCGCCGCGTCCTGCGGAGCGTACTGTCGATACGGGTCCATAAAGCGCTGTAGCGGGTCGGTCTTAAAGCGCTTTCCCAGGGTCAGGCGCGGGCCTGTCGCTGTTGGCGGAGCCAGTGTCAGGCGCGCGCATGGCTTCGCCGTACGGCCTAAAAAAACGCCTGCAGTCCCGTTTGCGCGCGGCCGAGGATGAGGGCGTGGACGTCATGCGTCCCCTCATAGGTATTCACCGTCTCGAGGTTCAACATGTGACGCATCACGGGGAAGCAAAGGGTGATCCCCGCGCCGCCGAACATGTCCCGCGCTTCTCGGGCGATCTCCAATGCTTTGCCGCAATTGTTCCGCTTGATCAGTGAGATCGCCTCCGGCGCGGCGCGGTTCTCATCCATGAGCCGCCCTACCCTAAGGCTCGCTTGCAGGCCGAGCGCGATCTCGGTTTGCATGTCGGCGAGCTTCTTCTGAAACAGTTGGGTTTGCGCCAGCGGGCGGCCAAACTGGGTGCGCTCGAGCCCATAGCGCCGGGCCTCCATCCAGCATTGCTCCGCTGCGCCCATCACGCCCCAGGAGATGCCGAAGCGCGCCTTGTTGAGGCAGGAGAACGGGCCCTTCAGCCCTTCGACGCCCGGCAGCAGGGCGTCTTCCGACACTTCCACGCCGTCGAGGACGATCTCGCCCGTCACCGACGCCCGAAGGCTGAGCTTGCGGTTGATCTTCGGCGCGGACAGCCCTGTGACCCCGCGTTCCAGCACAAAGCCGCGGATGCGGCCGCCATGGGCCTCCGATTTGGCCCAGACGACAAACACATGGGCGATGGGGCTGTTGGAGATCCAGATCTTTGAGCCCGTGAGCCGATAGCCGCCGCCGGGCAGCGCCTCCGCCCGCGTCGCCATGGCCCCCGGGTCCGAGCCCGCGCCGGCCTCTGTCAGGCCGAAACAGCCGATCCATTCGCCGCTCGCCAGCTTCGGCAAATAGCGGTCGCGCTGGGCGTCCGTTCCGAAGGCGTGGATCGGGTGCATCACCAGGCTGGACTGCACGCTCATCATGGAGCGGTAGCCGCTGTCGATCCGCTCGATCTCCCGGGCGATCAACCCGTAGGCCACATGCGACGCGCCGACGCCGCCATGCGCCTCCGGCAGTGTCGAGCCAAGCAAGCCGAGCGCGCCCATCTCCGCGAAGATCTCCGGCTCGACCCGCTCCTCTTCGAAGGCCGCCGCGACCCTCGGCGCCAGCTCACCCTCCGCATAGGCGCGGGCGGCGTCTCGGATGGCGCGCTCCTCCTCGCTCAGCTGCTCTTCAAGATGGAAAGGGTCGTCCCAGCTGAACGCCGCCGCGCGCGTGGTCGGCGGATTGACCGCGCCATCCATAGCCCAACCCTCCGAAAAGTTCCTCAGCGCCCGCGCCGCCGTCGGCTCAGCCGTCTTCATACGGCGAGATGCGCTCCGCGACGATCTTGTAACCGCTTTCAATGCTTTCCGTCTCCGCCTGGAAGCGGCTGAACAGGCCTGTGACATTGACCGGCTCAAAGAACTCCCGCGGCCGGTAGGGCGTCTCCGTTTTGATCA
The DNA here is from genome assembly GCA_039198535.1 of Pseudomonadota bacterium. Taxonomy (GTDB): domain Bacteria; phylum Pseudomonadota; class Alphaproteobacteria; order Rhodobacterales; family Rhodobacteraceae; genus JALEGB01. Next base: position 2,461 of record JBCCTM010000295.1, on the reverse strand, counting down.
GGACAATCTGATTGGCCGGCGGGGGCGGCACGTGCAGGCATGCGCCCACGAACGGGACCAGCAGAAACTCGGTGACGCCCGCCTCGTTCCATTCGAGCGGCAACGCGTAGCCCGGCATGCGCACGCGCTTGTTGTCATAGTCTGGCACCAGCTCTTCGCTGATGACGTAGCCGCCGAGCGCGCCATGGGCCAAGACGCCCGGGCCCGGCCCGTCGATCATGCCGATGGGGCCGCCCATGAACTCGGCGAGGGCGGCGTTCATGCGGTCCACGGCGTCTTGCTCTTCCACAGTTTGCGGTTTTGGCGCGAGGTCCCGCCAGTTGATTTGGATGACATTCGGGTCCAGCGCCTCAAGCGCGGCCGCGTCGCTTCGATCCGGCCCCCAAATAAGCGCGCCCGCCGCCGCGCCCGCCAGTCCCAGGACGATGGCGGCGCCCGCCGCTATCATGCCGATGTTCCGCGTTGTCATCTCATCAATCCCGCTCTCATCAGGCGGCGCTCAGGCCACGGCCGCCATTTCTCATCAGCTGCAGCCAGTTAGCTCAAAGGCGCAAACCCACACCGTCGCTCACCGACATTTTATAGGCCTGCAACGCCGGGGCCGCGCCGATGACCGCGCCCATGGCGGCGACCCCCAACAGCAGGGCGCTCAGCGACAGATCGAGCGGCGCGAGGCTCAGGTCAATGCCGTAGACCCGGTCGACCCAGGGACCTCCGAGCGTCGCCGCCGCCAAATGAAGCCCCAGGCCGAGCAGCGCGCCGGCCAGCGCGATCGCCGCCGCCTCCGCCATGAGCAGCCCGAAGATGGTGGTGGGCCGCGCGCCGACGCTGCGCAGGATCGCCATTTCCCGTCGCCGCGCCTGGAGGCTTGCAAACAGCATGGTGGCCATGCCGATTAGCGCCGCCAGCACCACTAACGCGGACACCCCGGCCAGGGCCGTCTCCGCCACGCCGAGCACGCTCCAAAGCTCTTGCAGCGCCAGGCCAGGCAGCACCGCTGAAAGCGGCTCTTCTCGGTACTCGTTCACAAAACGCTGGAAGCGGAACACGGCGAGCTTGCTGTCGAGCCCGACCAAGGCGGCGGTGATCGCTTGCGGCGTTAAATCCAGCTGGCGGGTTTGCTCCGCCGTGATGGTCACGCCGGGGATCGGCGCGCCGCTGCGCCAATCGACATGGATCGCTTCGATGGCCTCCAGGCTGACATGCACGGTTTTATCCACCGGCGTTCCGGTGCGCTCCAGCACGCCGGAGACCGTGAACGGTTTGTCGTCGTGGAGCGAGAAGCCGGCGTCGCCGATGCCATGGGCCACGATGATCTCGTCGCCGATGGCGTAGCCGAGCTGCTCGGCGACCTCCGCGCCCAGCACGGCGTCGTAGAGATCTTCAAACCGCCGTCCGGAAGCGAAGTCTAAGCTGCGGCCGCGGCGGTATTTCAACCGCTCGAAATACTCGACGCTGGTGCCCAGCACGCGGTAGCCGCGGTGGCTGTCGCCGAGGGAAAGCGGTACGGCCCATTCCACCGACGGGTGCTCGAGCACCTCTTGGTAGCTCTCCCAAGTGAAGTTGTTGGTGGCCGAGCCGATGCGGAACACCGAGTAGAGCATCAGCTGCACGCCGCCGCCCCGGGCGCCGATCACCACATCCGTGTCGGAGATCGCCGCCGCGAAGCTGGCGCGCGCGGCGTCGCGCAGGCGCTCCACGCTCAGCAGAAGCGCCGCGCTCAGGGCGATGGAGAGCACAGCCAAGCTTGCGGTTAAGGCGCGGGCGCGCAGGGAGCGGAGCGCCAGTCGCAGGATCGCGCTCACCCCACCGCCTCCGGCACGCCGGCCGCCGCTGGCGCCGCTGACGCGCGCGGCGCGCCGCCGCCGGTCAGGCTGGTGATGGCGACGCTGTCGGAAAAGCGCGCGGCGACCCCTTCGTCATGGGTCACGGTCAGCACCGCGGCGCCGGACCGGCTCGCCTCCTCGAACAAAAGCGTCAAGAAGTCGTCCCGGGAGGCGGGGTCGAGCGCGCTTGTGGGCTCGTCGGCGATGATGAGCTCTGGGCCGCCGATCAGCGCGCGCGCCGCCGCCACCCGTTGTTGTTGTCCGACGCTCAACTCCGCCGCCGGTCGCGTCGCCACGCGGTCCGGATCGAGCCCCAAACCCCGCAACAACCGGCGCGCCTCGGCGTCCGCCGCGGCGGCGCCGCCGACCGCTTTGCGCCGTATCTTCGAAAAGCTGAGGGGCAACAGGATGTTGTCGATCACGCTTGAGAAGGGAAGCAGGTTGAACATCTGAAAGATGAGGCCAATGCGGTCCCCCCGAAACCGATCGCGCCCGCCGCCGGACATCTGGCTCAGATCGGTTCCGAGCACTTCGACGCGTCCCCGATCCGCCACGGCGACGCCGGCCAGCAGATTAAGCAGGGTGGTCTTGCCGGAACCCGACGGCCCGACCAGCGCGAGCCTGGAACCGCGGGG
>JBCCTM010000294.1:0-4163 GCA_039198535.1 Pseudomonadota bacterium | reverse complement strand
CGCGGAGCTAAAGCGGAGCGCGCTGGCCGCAAGCCATCGCGCATGGGGGCCAATGTGGACCGCGCGGCGCTGGACGAGGCGGTCACTCTGTTCACCCGATACGGCGACGATATCGTCGCCGAGGGCGCCCGGCGCCCGGACGGAGCGGAGGCGCGCCCGGTCGTGTTGGCGCTGACCGATAAGCAGCGCGCCGCCGCGGCGCTGGACGCCGCGGGCGCGCAAGCCCTCGACGCGCCCCGGGCCGCGGCGGACGCTTTTGGAGAGACGCTCGCCTGGGCGATCCGCCATCTGGCGGGCCTCGGGCGGAAAACGGCGGGGCGCCCCGCGCTTGAACCGGCCCCGGTTCAGATCCGCGCCGCCTGGGCCGCGCTCGCCGCCGGTGATGAGGACGCGGTCGCCCTGGCGCCGCTCGCCGCCTTGGCGGCCTGCCTCCAGGCGGAGCGCGCCCGCGCCCTCGCTCAGAATAATCGCCTCACCGCCGGCCTTCTGGCGGCGCTGCAGGGCGCGTCGGTGACGAAACTGATCGGTTCGGAGAGCGTGAGCTTTTCCAAGACGACGCTTCGGGATTACGTCTTCGCCGCGGACACCGGTCGAAAGGCGACGCTGGCGACTGCGGATTTAGACGCCGCCAGGATGGATCGGTTGCTGCTGACGCTGGCGCTCTTGCGGTGCGTGGAGGAAGGAGACGGCGCGGCCGCCGACGCCCCCGCCGCCCTTCTAAGCCCGCTCGCCATCGATCCCGACAGCCCTGGGATAAAGGCGCTCGCCCCGACGCCCGCCATGCTCACCGCCCTCGGCGCGTATCTGCAATCGGGCGATGCGGTCGCCGCGGATCACGCCCGCGCCTTCGCGCGGCTCATGGAGGAGCGACGCTTCTTCAGCAACGCCGGGCTGATGAAGCTCTGGCGGCAAATCACATGAACACCTGAGTTTACAAAAGGGGAGCTTGGGCGATGACACGCTACGTCGCGACGGGAGCCTTACAGGTCGCAGAACCTCTTTACTACTTCATACAAACGGAGGCTTTACCCGACTCCGGCGTCTCGTCTGAGGCGTTCTGGGGAGGGCTCGAAGCCCTTCTCGCCCATGCGACCCCGCGCAACCACGCGTTGTTAGAGACGCGCGCCCGGATGAAAGCGCAGATCGACGCCTGGCACGTCGAGCGCGCGGGCCAGCCCCATGACCCCGCCGCCTACGCCGCCTTCCTCAGCGAGATCGGCTATCTGCTCCCCGAGCCGCCGCTGTCGGAGGCGCAGGCGGAGACGGCGGGCGTCGATCCCGAGATCGCGTCTTTAGCCGGCCCGCAATTGGTGGCGCCCGCGCTGAACGCGCGCTACGCGCTCAACGCCGCCAACGCGCGCTGGGGCAGCCTCTATGACGCGCTCTATGGCACAGACGCCATGGGCGAGGGGCCGCCGCCCGCTGGTCCCTACGATCCGGCCCGTGGCGCGCGTGTGGTGGCCTGGGCAAAGGCGCTGCTCGATGAGATTTTCCCATTGCGCGCCGGCTCCCATGCAGAGGTTAAGGCCTACCGGGTCGTCGACGGCCGCCTGGCCGCCATGCGCGGCGACAGCGCGGGGGAGACCGGACTCGCGGATCCGGCGGCGTTTGTGGGCTGGCGCGGCGACCCCGCGGAGCCGGAGGCGGCGCTGCTCGTCAAGCATGGGCTGCATGCGCATTTGAGCATCGACCCCAGACACCGGATCGGCGCGTCGGACCCGGCCGGGCTCGCCGATGTGATCCTGGAAAGCGCTCCAACCGCGATCATGGATGGGGAGGACAGCGTCGCAGCCGTCGATGCGGCAGATAAAACAGAGCTGTACCGAAATCTGCTTGGTCTCATGAAAGGGGATCTGGAGGCGCGATTTGAGAAGGGCGGCGTGGGCGCCACCCGCCGGCTCGCTCCAGATCAAACCTATCAGACGCCATCCGGCGTTCCTTTGACGCTTCCGGGCCGCGCCGTCATGCTGGCGCGCAATGTGGGGCATCTGATGACCACGCCCGCCGTGCTGCGCGCCGATGGGGCTGAGGCGTTCGAAGGCGTGTTGGACGCCATGGTCACCGGCCTCATCGCGCGCCACGACCTCGTCAAGCCAGGCGACCATCCGTTACGCAACTCCCGAACGGGCGCGGTCTATATCGTCAAGCCGAAGATGCACGGGCCGGAGGAGGTCGCCTTCGCCGATGACGTGTTCGCGCGGGTCGAGGCGGCGCTCGATCTGCCGCCGCGGACGCTGAAGATGGGCGTGATGGATGAGGAGCGGCGCACCACTCTCAATTTGCGGGCGTGCATCCAGGCAGCGAAGGGGCGGGTGGCCTTCATCAACACGGGCTTCCTCGACCGCACCGGCGATGAGATCCACACCTCCATGGAGGCGGGCGCGATGATCCCGAAAACGGAAATGAAGAGCGCGCCCTGGATCGCCGCCTATGAGGATTGGAATGTGGATACGGGCCTCGCTTGCGGCCTGCGGGGCCGGGCGCAAATCGGCAAGGGCATGTGGGCCATGCCGGATATGATGGCGGAGATGCTCGCGCAGAAGGTCGGCCATCCGCGCGCCGGCGCCAACACGGCCTGGGTGCCGTCGCCCACGGCCGCCACGCTTCACGCCATCCATTACATGCGGGTGGACGTGGCGGCGCGCCAAGCGGAGCTGCTGGAGGCCGGCCCTCGGGCGTCCCGCGACCAACTGCTCCAGATCCCGCTGGCCGGGCAGACCAATTGGCCGCCCGAGACGATCGCCTTTGAGCTCGATAACAACGCCCAAGGCGTCCTCGGCTACGTGGTCCGCTGGATTGACCAAGGCGTCGGCTGCTCAAAGGTGCCCAACATCGAGGATGTGGGCCTGATGGAGGACCGCGCGACGCTGCGCATCTCCGCGCAGATGCTGGCCAATTGGTTGCGTCACGGCGTGGTCAGCGCGGCGCAGATCCGCGAGAGCTTCGCGCGCATGGCCGCCAAAGTTGACGCGCAAAACGAGGGCGATCCGGCCTATCGACCGATGACAGCGGATCTGCAGCGCTCGCTGGCTTTTCAAGCGGCGCTCGAATTGGTCTTGGACGGGGCGGCGCAGCCTTCGGGATATACCGAGCCGATCTTGCACCGGCGGCGGCTACAAGCGAAGGCGGCTGGATCGGTGTGAGCCGGCGCGGCGTGACCGGCCGCCGGACGGTTCGCCAGTTGTTGGGAGAGCTGCGGGCGTGACGAAGATCGCTTTCATCAGCGGGGCGGCGGGGGGCTTGGGCGCGGCCGTGGCCCAGCGCCTGGCCGCCGCAGGCCATGCCTTATGGTTGACCGACCGGGACGCCGTTGGGCTCGAACGCGTCGCCGGCGCGTTGGGCGCGGCGGTGACGCGGGTCGACGTGGTCGATCTCGGCGATCGCCAGGCCCTCGAAGCGCTCTGTCGGCGCGTTGAAGGCTCGGACGCCGGCGATTTAGGCCCCGCCGCCGCTCTGGCCGTCGTGAACGCGGGTGTGATCTCGCCTGGCCCCGCCACGGCGCTGGGGCGCGACGTCATTGATTTGCATCTCGATATCAATCTGCGCGCCGCCGCCCATCTCACCCACGCGCTGGCCCGCCGCATGGCGGGATCGGGCGGCGGACGCATTGTCGCGACGCTCTCCACCGCCGCCATGGTGGCCCTGCCGGAAAGCGCCGCTTACGCCGCCAGCAAATTCGGCCTGCGCGGCTATTTGATCGCGCTGGCTAAAGAGATGGAGGGGGCCGGCGTCTCCATCGGCTGCGTCTACCCCAACGCCATCGATACGCCGATGTTGCGGCATGAGGCGGTCCACGGCGGGAGCGCTCTCAATTTCTTGAGCGAACCTCAAAGCGTAGACGCGGTGGCGGCGGTGATCGAGCGGGCCAGCCGGGAGCGTAAGCTCGAATACTTCGCCCCCGCCGGCGATCGCTGGACCGCGCGTTTGGGAGCGGTCCTGCCTGTGACGATGATGCGCCTCGCGGGGCGGCTTGAGCGGAAGGGGGAGAAAGGACGCGCCGCCTTCATCGCCTCCCGCGGCTTGCGCAAATAGGCCTGCGCCCCCGGATGGGCGTCGCGCTCTCTTGTGTCCCGGGCGCCGCCCCGTTATCTCGGTCGGTGGAGTGGTGGCCGAGTGGTCGAAGGCGCTCCCCTGCTAAGGGAGTATACCTCAAAAGGGTATCG
>JBCCTM010000293.1:0-4204 GCA_039198535.1 Pseudomonadota bacterium | reverse complement strand
GCGGGCGCGGCGCGGCGCAAGGATGAGAGACGGTCCGGCGTCCGGCTGGGCGCCGGCTCAGAACTTTGGCGAAGCGGCCGCGCCTTGTGCGCAGTTGAACGGCGTGGGGAAGCGGCTGAGATCACACGAAGCGGCGCCGCATTCGCATGGGAACGCGCCGTTGCGATCGAGGGGTCCCCGTCTTCTTCGCGGAGCCCGCGGCGTGGGCTGGGGGCGCGGTCGTGTCCGCGCCCGCAGCGATGGTGTCTCGGAGCTCGCCCGACATCGCGCGCTCGCCCCGTTTTGGCTTAGCCTCCAGCCCGTGCGGCCGCTTGGGACGCCAACTCGAACCAATTATAGTGGTCCGTGCTGAGCAGAACCAAATGGATCATCGCAGCAAGCAAGAACAGAAACACACCCTGCGCCACGAAAACGCGACGTGGGTCAAAGATTAGCCAAATCTTATAGAAGCGACTCATTATCTAGCTCCTTAGCTGAAGTAAAACCAAGGGCGCCAGAACCATACGGCGGCGTGCGCTATGATCGCGATCGCGGAAAATAGCAACAAGCCACTCATATAGACAGAGTGCAACTCCTGCGCCTGCTCATCAGTGAGACCTGTAAAGGACAGGTCTGATTTACCGGTCATGTGTGGTCCTCCGACTCCTGTGACCGAACGCCGTCAAGCTCGGAGAGAACTCAACGACACCGCTGCCGAACCGGCGGACGCCGGACCCGGCTCCCGACCACCCGAAGGCGGCCGAAACCTTGGCTCCGCGCCTCACGCGGAGAAAATCAATTGCGTCACCGTCCGCGCCTCGCTCCAGGCGCGACTGATGAAGCCATAGGCGGCGCGCTCCCGCGCTCTGCCCTCGCGCACCGCCTGTTCAGCGCGCGGCCGCACCGTCTCAACCAGCGCCCGCGCGACGGCGCGAAGCAGCGAGATCGGCAGCGAAATCAGAAAGATCACGGCGAAGTAGCAGCCGTATTCCAGCCGAGGCGGCTTATGGCGCCGCGGCTTGGTGGTCGATATGTCGCTCATGCGTGTCCCCCCGTTTGGCCCGATGGGGGGCTAGAGCCCCCGGGCGGGCGGGCGCCGTCCGACCCGGCGGGCCGTAGGCGCGAAATGATGTCTTTGCCGACGCGCTCGGCGCCAACGTCGATGGCCGCCTTCTCCGCAGCGTCGCGGAGCGTCTTGGCGGCGGAGATACGGGTCAGCACCGGATGATCGTCGAGCATCTCGTCGAGCATCGCCTGGGCGTCGGCGTCCCACGGGAAATCGCGCCGCAGGGCCGAGGGCGTCGCGTCCGCCGCGTCGAGGTCGGAGCCGAGCGGCAGGATGTGGAACAGCGCGTCGAACAGGCCGTTGCAGATCTCCTGCAGCAGATACGCCGCGCCGGCGTAGCCCATGAAGGGCGTCCCCGTGGCGCGCCGGATCGCGGCGCCGGGGAAGCTGGCGGGGATGAAGGCCGGTCGCGGACCCATGGCCGGGCCCTTGCCGGCGGCCTCGGCCAGGTAGATCTTCTCGTTGATCGACCCCATCAGGATCAGCGGACGCTTTGAGCTGATGAGCGCGCGCACTTGCTCATTATTGGTCTTCTCGCCCGCTTTCCGCGCCACGGCGAAGGCGCAGGGCAGGCCCATGTCGTCTTCGAGAAATTTACGGATCCCGCGGGCGTAGGTTTCGTTGGCGACGATCCCAAAGCTGGCGGTTGCGAAGAAATCCTGGGTGACCGACCGCCAGAGATCCCAAACGGGTTTCAGCGTCGAATGCTTCTCCTGGGCGATGAAGGGCTCCGGGTCGAGCCCGAGCATCTCGCCCAGGGTGCGCAGGAACTTCGTGGTCGACTCCATGCCGATCGGCGCTTGGAGATACGGCTTGTCCAACGCCTCCGCGAGGTTCCGACCGAACTCGCGGTACATCACCACATTGGCGTCGGCGTTCACCAGCTTATGGGTCTCGGCCAGATGCGAGCCCAGCGGGAACACCATGTTCACCTCGGCGCCGATCCCTTCGATCAGCCTGCGGATCTCAGCGAGATCAGACGGTTGGTTGAAAGTCCCATACATCGGCCCGAGGATGTTGACCCGCGGCTTCGCCCCTTCCGGCCGACGCGCCTCTTTGGGCATGCGGCCTTTGGTCATGCCAAACTCGGTGAAGATCCAGGTCATGGCGCGATCCGCCGCTTCCCATTGATCCTCGTCGATGGTGCGGGGCAGGAAGCGCTGGATCGAGGTCCCCTCGGGGGTGACGCCGCCGCCGATCATCTCGGCGATGGAGCCGGTGACCACCACCGACGGCAGATCCGGGTCGAGCGCGCCCCCGGCGCGCTTCATGGCGCCCTCCGTGCCGTCGCGGCCGAGCTCCTCCTCGCCGAGGCCCGTGACGACGATGGGCAGCTCATGGGGCGGCAGCGCGTCCGTGTAGTGGAGCACGGACGTCACGGGCAGGTTCTCGCAGCCCACCGGGCCATCCACCACCACTTGCAGGCCTTTCACGGCGCAAAACGCGTAGACCGCTCCCCAATATCCGCCGGCCCGATCATGGTCTTGGATCAACATGCGCTCACCCGTCGATGTCTTGAGGGATGAGCGGGGCCTTGGCGGCGTGCTTGGCGGCGTTGGCGCGTTTCTTGGCGCGCTTCGCTTTGTAGTCGGGCCGCAGATTGGGCGCGCCCTCCCAGACGCCGGCCGCGTCGCCCGCGCCGACGCCGTCGAAGAACGCCGTCATCCGGGCCATGCGGTCCTTATTGGCCATGGCGGCCCCCACCACCTGGGCGAGGCTGCCCGCGCCGGCGGCGCCCATCAGCGGCCGGGCGGAGATCAAATTGGTGAAGTAGAGCGCGGGCAGGCCACGTTCCTTGGCCTTCTGCACCACCGGCGTCGTGCCGATCGCGAGATCCGGCTGCAGCGCCTCCATGGCCGCGCAGTCATCTTCAAGGCTGGCGCGGAATTTCACCTGCGCGCCATGCGCCTCCAACCAGGCGCAATCCTCCTCAGACCAAGGCGTCTTCGGCGCGGCGGTGCCCACATAGGGCACATGCGCGCCGCTCTCGATGAGGAGGCGGGCCACCAACAATTCCGAGCCTTCATAGCCCGAAAGCGTGATGGTGCCATTGATGGGGGCGGCGGCGAGCGCCCCGTCGATGGCGGGCAAGGCGGCGTTTTGCGCGGCGGCCACGGCTTTGGCGCCGACGCCGGTGAGCTCGCCCACCCGCTCAAGCCAGGCGGCCGTGCCCTCGCGACCCACGGGAGCCGAGCCGAACACCGGGCGCCCCGCCGCTTCGAACTCCCGCACAGAGGCCGTGTAGAACGGATGGATCGCCGCCACGGCCGCGCAGTCGAGCGCCGCGTAGAGCTCGCGCCATTCTCGGCAGGGGACCACCGGGCCCGCCGCCAACCCCATGGGCGCGAGCAATCCGCCCAAGGCGATGGGGTCGCCGGGGAACATCTCGCCCAGGAACGTGACCGTCGGGCGATCGGCGCGTCCGGCCGCCGGGGCCGCCACTGGGCCCGCTTGGACCTCAGCCCGCGCATAGGCCAGCATGGCCCCGGCCAAGATGTCCTTCGCCTCCGCATGGGTCGGCACGCCGAAGCCTGGCACGTCGATGCCGATGATGCGGACGCCGTCGATCTCCTTGGGCAGCAACTTCAGCGGTACGCCGGAGGCCGTGGGCACGCAGAGATTGGTGACCACAACCGCGTCGTAGCGGTCCGGATCCGCCAGCTCATGGACAGCGTCGCGGATGTCTTCGAACAGCTTACCGGTGACCAGCGTCTCCGAGCTGAACGGCACATAGCCGACGGAGCGGCGCGCGCCGTAGAAATGGCTGACGAAACTCAGGCCGTAGACGCAGCAGGCGGAGCCGGACAGCACCGTCGCCACGCGGCGCATGCGGAGCCCGACGCGGAGCGAGCCGAAGGCCGGGCACATGCTCTGCGGCTTGTCATGGGGGCCGGCGGGATAGTCGGCGGCGTAGCGCGCCAAGGTCTCGGCCGCCCCGGACGCTTCGGCGGCCGCGCGCATCTTCTCCGCGCCCGCATGGCATCCCGCGCCTGGATCGCCGAGCTGGCCTCTGGTCGGCTCTGGCGGGCCTGTTCGCCCATCCGCAGCCGTCTCGGCTTCTCCGTCGAAGCCGGAGGGCGCGCCGTCTTCAAGCGTCGTCATAGATCACCTCAAGCGACGCTTTCGGCTCAAGTTTCGAGCCGCGCATGTCCTCATCGG
>JBCCTM010000292.1:0-4205 GCA_039198535.1 Pseudomonadota bacterium | reverse complement strand
CTCGGCGAGGCGGCGCAGGCGGAGTTGGCGACCGCGGCCGAAGCGCTGCGCCCGATCTGCCACGCCCGCGATGTGGCGCTCCTGACCACCGACGCCTATGGGCGCGTCGAGGCGCTGGGGCTCGACGGCGCGCATCTCGACGCGCAAGCCGCCGCGCAAAGCACCGCCCGCGCCAGGCTCGGACCGGAGCGCATTATGGGCGTGCACTGCGGCCGGTCCCTCGACCGGTGCTTCGAGGCCGGAGACCGGCGCGCCGATTATGTGAGCGTCGGGCCCGTGGGCGACGATCTCGACGCCGAGGACCCAGGGCTCTGGACCGTGCTGGAGGCCTGGCGAGAGCATGTGGTGCTGCCGCTGGTGATCGAGGGCGATCTGAGCCCCGCCTCCGCGGCCAGGCTCGCGCCCTGGGCGGATTTCATCGCCCTCGGCGCGCCGATTTGGGACGCGCCGGACGGCCCTGGCGCGGCTGTGTCGCGCTATCTGAAAGCGCTAGACGCCGCCCGGGACGCCGACCCAGGCGGCTAAGCGGGCTGGCGCACGCCCATCGTCACCCGCAGCGCCAGATAGCCTCCCATGGCGCTGACAGACGTCAAGAACACGCCCCAGGGAATGTCCACCACGGCGATGATCCAGGGCCAATCCTTCAGCGTGGCCAGATTGGTGAGGTCATAGGTCGCGTAACAAAACAGGCCGAACAGGCCGCCGAAGATCGCCGCATGGCGCAAGCTGCCCCGCTCATCGGCGGGCCAGACGGCGAAGATGACGATGCCCACCACGTAAAGCGCATAGAAGGCGAAGGCGACGCCCAGATCCACCTGCATCAGATCGCCCAGCGCGTTCCGATAGAAATCCCGGGCGATGACGCCGAGCCAGACCAAATCCACCGCAAGGAACACCACCAGCGTTCCCAAATAAGCCACCACCGCGCGCATCAGCGCCCTCCTCTTCTCCAGGGTCCGCCCGATCGATGCTGGGACGACGCTCTGTTGTGGAAGAAAACGCCACAGCGCGCCGATCGGTTCACCCCGGGAGCCAAAATGAGGCGCGCGCCCGACCGACGCTTAAACCGCCCCCTCCGCCGCTGCGTCGCGCCCGGCGCGCACCACCCGCTCGGCTTCCGCCGCCAGTCTTTTGCGATTGGCGAAATCCGCGGGGTCGAGCGGCGGGTGGAAGGTGATGGTGGCGACGCCGCCCGGGCCGTGGCGGAGCACGTTGCGGATATGGGGGAACAGCGGCATGCGGCCCCACCAGCCGAAAAAGCTCGGGGCCAAGCCAGGCGGCGGCGCGTAGTGGATGGACACCGGCTGCGCCGCGATCCCTCGGGGCGCGCCGCCCTCGTCATAAAACATGGAGAACAGCGCCGTCTTAAACGGCAGGACGCGCTGGCCGTCACTGGAGGTGCCTTCCGCGAACAGGCACAGCAGTTCGCCACTCTCCGCCCGGCGCGCCAACATGCGCTCCTGCGCCTTCGCCTCCGAGCGCCGCCGCGCGATGAACACCGTGCGGGAGATCCGGCCGATCCAGCCGAAAATCGGCCAGCCCGAGATCTCCGCTTTGGCCACGAAATGCACCGGCGCCGACGAGCCCACCACCAGGATGTCAAGCCAGGAGGCGTGGTTCACCAGCAGCGCGCCGCCCTTTGGCGAGGGCGCGCCGACCCGCCGGACCCGGAGGCCGACGCAGCGCGCGCCCGCGCCACACCACCACCCCGCCACCGCGCGGTCGAGCCGGCCGCCCAACGCCCGCGCCGCGAAAAACACCGGCAACAGCGCCAACGTCGCCAAAACAAACAGGGCGACCCGGAGCGCGCCGGCGATCTTGCGCCCAAGTCCCGCTTCTGGCGGCTCCACCGGCTGCGCGCCTCGCCAGGTGGCGTCCGTCCAGCCCGGATCATAGCCAAGCTCAGCGGCGGCGGCTTGATCTCCGCTTCGCTCCTTAGCGCCACCCTGGGGGCCGACAACGGTGTTAGGCTCGCCCACGCTCACACGGCCCCCTCTTGTCGGCGCGGCGGGGCGATCATCCGAGGATCCGCGCCAGATCCGCCGGCGCGCGCCGCGCATAGAAGCGCATGTAACGCGAGGCGAGCTTGCCCGTATCCATGATCAAGCAAACATCCACGGTGTTGAATTCGCGATCAATAAACGCGCCGTCGCCCACAAAGCCCCCCAGCCGCATGTACCCCTTCATGAGCGCCGGCAACGCCCGCATCGCCTCATTGCGGTTCACCTCCTCCTTCGGGAGCAAGTTCATATCGACGTAATGCTCCTCCAGCGCCCGGGGGCGCAAATCCTCCGGCGCCAGGTGATGATGGTGGAGAAACGACAGCGGCACGCGCAGCGGCTCGATTTCGACGCCGTGGAAACTCGCCGTGCCAAACATCAGCGCGATGTCGTGGATGGCGATGTACTGGCTGAGCGCGATCCACAGCATCTGCATGGCGCCGGTGCCGCGATAATCGGCGGCGACGCAGGAGCGGCCCAACTCCAAGGTCTCCCGAGTGAGCGCCTCTATGGGCGCCAGATCATACTCGCTTGAGGTGTAGAAGCCGGGCCCGGGCGCCCCGGGCCCGCCCCGCGCCGTTGATCCGCGCAAAAGGCGGTAGACGCCGACCACCGGGCCCTCCGGTTTACCTGGGTCTCGCACGCCGTCCGCCCCAGGCTCGCCATTGTCGATCAGCAGCAAATGCTCGCAAAACGCGTCAAAGCGATCGCTCTCGCGGCGAACGGCGGCGTCTTCCGGCGAGGGCTTGGCCCCCATTTCTTCGACAAAAACCTCGTAGCGCAGGGCCTGGGCGCGGCGCACGTCCTCTTCGCTCTCGGCGAGCCGAACGGTGAAACGTCCTGAGTCGACGCGCATCGGTGCCCCTGACCTGTCCTGCCACGATGGAGAGCCGCCGCGCGGCCACCGGCTGGTCGCCGTCGGCGCCCGGCGAACTTGGTTAATCGCGGCAACCTAGGAGCGCGGCGATTTTGACGCAACTCCGCCCATGCGGCGGATTGCGTCAATCCTATCTTAAGCACGTCGGCGCAACGGTCTGCCCCGCGGCGGATCGGTTCGCGCGCGCCCCGGCGCGCCGCGCCGTCCGGGTTGGGCGGCGCTTTCCCCCAGGGGAGCCCGGCGCGGCTCCGCCCCGATCATACCCCTGCCGGGCGCATCATCGGCGAGCCCTAGGCCCAGCCGAGGCGCGCGTCCGGCCTCACTCTTCGCTGGAGGCGCGCCCCATGCTGTCGAATTTGCCCATCGTCCCCATACTGATCCTCATTGTTGTGATCGTCGCCATCGCCCGCGCGATCCGGATCGTCCCCCAGGGCGAGGAATGGACGCTGGAGGCCTTCGGCTCCTACGTGAAAACGCTGAAGCCGGGGATCCACTTCCTGATCCCGGTCTACCAAAATGTCGGCGCGAAGCTGAATATGATGGAATCGGTGCTCGACATTCCGAGCCAAGACGTCATCACCCGCGACAACGCCATGGTCACGGCGGACGCGGTCGCCTTCTATCAGATCATGGACGCCGCCGCCGCCGCCTACCAGGTGCGCGACCTCGAGCGCGCCATGTCCAATTTGACCATGACCAACATCCGGACCGTACTCGGCTCCATGGATCTCGATGAGGTGCTCTCGAACCGGGACGACATTAACGCGCGGCTCCTCGGCGTGATCGACGCCGCCACCAACCCTTGGGGCGTGAAGATCACCCGCGTTGAGATCAAAGACCTCGCCCCGCCGGCGGACATCACCGAGGCCATGGCCCGGCAGATGAAGGCGGAGCGGGAGAAGCGGGCGGACATCCTGACCGCCGAAGGCATGAAGCAGTCCGAGATCTTGAAGGCCGAGGGCTTTAAAACCGCGCAGATCCTGGAGGCGGAAGGGCGTCGCGAGGCGGCGTTCCGGGATGCGGAGGCCCGGGAGCGGGAGGCGGAGGCGGAAGCCAAAGCGACCGACATGGTCTCAAAAGCCATCTCCGAGGGCGACGTGCAGGCGGTCAATTACTTCATCGCCAACAAATACACCGAGGCGTTGAAGGAGGTGGCGGCCGCGCCGAACCAAAAGGTGATCATGCTGCCGCTGGAGGCCTCCAATGTGATCGGCTCCGTCGCCGGCGTGGCGGAGCTCGCCAAAGCCGCGGCGGAAAAGCGCGAGTGATCGCTGGGCGCCCGGCGCGCGGCGCCGCGCAATCTGTAAAGGCGCGTCTTTCGGGGCGCG
>JBCCTM010000291.1:0-4207 GCA_039198535.1 Pseudomonadota bacterium | reverse complement strand
CCAGCCGGCATCCGGCGGAAAACAAGCGGTCGACCCCCGCTGTCATCAGCGCGCGCACTTCCTCGGGAGGGCGCTCTCCATAGGGCGCGTTGGCGCTATCGCCGAAATAGACGAAGGGCTGAGACGGGGCGGCGTCGACCAGGGCGCGCAGCACGGTGAGCCCGCCAAGGCCGCTGTCGAACACGCCAATCGCCATCGCCGCCGCCTCACTTCGCCCAGATGTTGGTCGAGCCGCCCCGTCGCCGTTCGGCGTCCCTGCGACACCCAAACAGGTCAGGAGGCGCTCGGGAAGCACATGAGACTTTGGGCAAGAGACTTTGGGCAAGAGACTTTGGGCAAGAGACTTTGGGCAAGAGACTTTGGGCAAGAGACTTTGGGCAAGAGACTTTGGGCAAGAGACTTTTGGCAAGAGACTTGGGGGACACCGCGAAGCGCCTCGTCGACGCGTATCTGGGTCGCCGACTCCGCGGTGGTCCGCATGCGAGGCCATGGATGTGCTGGACGCTTCCATGAGGGCGCTCGCCCGCGCAGAAGCCTGAATGCGCGCGCAGCTGAAAATGAAGGCTGCAGGGTGGCCGTCCACGGCGGGGGACGACCCGGCGCAGATGGCCTCAGAGCTCGGCGTCGCGGCCCACATGTCCTTGCGACGCCGAGCAGCCCACTTTGGCGGCTCCCACGCCTCCATTGGCGTCGCCATCCACCTCAGACGCGCCCATCGCTTGGCGATTACCGAGATCGCCGGGCGCCCGTGTCGCTCATTACTCGCGCGCGATGGCTGGGCGACCGGGGGCGGGCCGCTCGACCATATCGAGCCCCTCGGAGCCGCATCGCTGCGATCCGGGCGAGCGCGCTGGCGCATTGATCCATATCGACATCACGAGGCTCAGCCGCATCGGCGCCGCTTCACCGGAAACCGCGCCTGTGAGAGCAGCGGCCGAGGCGTATGCTGAGACTTCACCCGCGTCGCGATCGGCGACGCCCGGCGCCTCGCTCGCCGGTGGTCAGCGCCCTCCATTGAGCGGTTGAGATGGGCCACGGGGCGCATCTCCCCGCCCCCTACTCACCCCGCCACGATGGGGAAGCTCGCGCCCAACGCCCATCCAAACGCGGCGGCGCTGGCGATGGCCCCGGGCGCTGGATGGTCCGTCGCCCGCCGCAGTCAGAGGCCGAGCAGCCCGTACAGCAAGAAGAAAATCGCCACCACCGGCGGAAAGCTCGCCAGGTAGAACAGCTCTTGGAGGTTTATCGAGTTCGCCAAGGCCAGCGAGATCAGGAACCCGATCTTGGTCGCGGCGCGGAACCAGAAGGGCTGGCCATGGGTGGCGAAGGCGTCGGCCAAGCAATAGACCGCCGCGCCCATGAACAGCGCCGCCACCACCGGCGCGCGCATGCCGTTCACCGCGAAATTCGCCACATAGGCGTCGATGGCGAGCCCCACCGCGCCCACGGCGAAGGCCGCGGCGCCGGCGCAGGCGAGCCCCAATCGCCAGCTGGGCAGCCGGGGCGCGGCCGCGCCGTAGCGCCAGAGCAGCGCCGCCGTCAGCGCGCCATAAAGCGCGAAGTGGAGCGCCAAATAGTCGGCCACCAGCACCGCGAGGAAATCGAATGGCGCGGGCCAGAGCAGCAGCGGTGTCGCCAGCGCCGGGCCGAGGGCGAGGGCCCATCGCCGGCCTCGGGTCAGCGTCGGCGCGCCCGCCGGGGGCGCGAGCCGAGGCGCCACGCTCGACAGCGGCCACGCGAGGGCCAGAACGCCGAGGAGAAGGCCGAGGATCCAAGGGCCGCGCACCGCCAGCGTCGCGTCATCCATCAGCGCCGTGGGATCGAGCGCCGGCCGCGCTCCCGATCGCGGGTCAGGATCAGGCGCGCCAGCCGCGACGCGGTTCGCCCAGGCGAGGGTCTCCGCCAGGGTCTCTCGGCTGTAGAGCACGCCCACATGATCCACGCCGTCGGCCACCGCCACCCGACGCGCGCCGCCATCGCCTATCGGATAGGTCTCCGCCTCCACGGCCTCCGGGCCCGCCGCCGCCCTCAAAAGCGTCAGGGCCTCCGCGGTCAAAAACGCCTCTTGGCCGCCGGTGACCACCAAGAGATTGGCGGGCTCGGCGTCTGTCACCTCTCGGGAAAACAGAGAGATGGCGATGGTGGCCACCACCCGTTCGGCGTCCTGCCGCGCGGCGCGGACGATGATGTCCGACGCCATGGAGTGGCCAAGCAGGATCACCCGGCCATCCGAGCCCGCCAACCCGGCCGCGGCCTGCGCCACTTTCAGCGTCTCGGCCACCAGCGCCGCCGTCGCGCCGGTCTCCTTGGTGACGTCGCCCACCAGCGGCCTCGGGTTGCGTCCATGGCCGAGATAATCGAACGAGACGGTCACAAAGCCGTTCTGGGCCAGAGTGAGCGCGAAGGATTTCATCAGTTGCCGGGAGCCGGCGAAGCCATGGGCGATCACCACCACGGGGCGCGGAGCCGCGGCGGCCGACGCTGGGCTCCAAATTGTGGCCGGCGTCCCATCGATGGCGACGTCCACGCGCTCGAGCCCGGCCGTGTCCGCCTCCAGCCGCCACCAGCAGAGTGCGATCAGCGCCGCCGCCGCCGCCCCCATCGCGATGCGCCAGAGGGACAGGCGTGGCGATGGGCGTGGGGCCGGGCGCGCGTCCGGTGCGGCCGCGGTTTCCGCTGAACCGCTCGCATCCGGGCGGGGTGGGGGCGTCGCGTCCATCGGGGCTCCTGTTGGCGGATCTCGCCCGGCGTTGCGGCGGATTGCCTTGCCAGAGCCTGGCGCCATGTGGCGGGGCGACGCGCAACTTCAAGCGAGCCGGCGCCGTCCTCCCGCCGCGCCCCTCGCCCGATCTGGAGCCCCCGCCATGGCCGCCAACGCCGGGTACACGCCGAACGATCTCACCATCTATGACCAGGTCGCCGAGCAGTGGTGGTCCGATGAGATCCCGTGGGTGCGGACGCTGAAGAACATGGTCGCCGGCCGGTTGCGCTATTTCGACGGGCTCGCCGAGTGGGATGGCCGCGACGTGCTGGATCTGGGCTGCGCCGGCGGCTTCATGGCGGAGGCGCTGGCGGAGCGGGGCGCCACCGTCTCGGGTATCGATCCCGCCGCCGACGCCATCGCCGCCGCGAAGCGCCATGCGGCCGAGAGCGGTCTCAAAATCGACTACACGGTCGGGGTCGGTGAGGCGTTGCCCTATGCGGATGGCGCCTTCGACATCGTCGTCTGCGTCGATGTGCTTGAGCACGTCTCTGATCTGGCGAAGGTTTTGGACGAGACGGCCCGGGTGCTGCGGCCGGGCGGGTTGTTCCTGTTCGACACGATCAACCGCAACCCGTTGGCGAGCTTCGCCGTGGTCACCCTTGGCGAGCGCGTGCTGCGGCTGCTGCCCCGCGGGGCGCATGACCCGACCCTCTTCATCAAACCCAAAGAGCTCCGCGCTGGGCTGGAGGCGGCGGGCTTCACGGTGGGGCCGTTCACAGGCCTTGGGCCGCGCGGCCTCAACCGAAAGCTCGATTTCACGTTTGGACGGCTGCCGGGCACGGCGATCATTTACATGGGGTCGGCGCGCTTACCCTGAGCCCCGCTGCCGGGTTCCCTTTCACGCCTCTCCGGCGTCTCCGATGGCTGCCGACC
The DNA here is from genome assembly GCA_039198535.1 of Pseudomonadota bacterium. Classification (GTDB taxonomy): domain Bacteria; phylum Pseudomonadota; class Alphaproteobacteria; order Rhodobacterales; family Rhodobacteraceae; genus JALEGB01. Next base: position 570 of record JBCCTM010000291.1, on the reverse strand, counting down.
GCGCGGTCCCCCGCATGCGGCCGTTTTGACATGCTGCGCACGGACGTATTTGTCCCGATACCGCCATCTTTTCTCGCGACACAAGCCATGGTCACAGGAGGGCGCGTTGTGGCGGTTCGGTTGATCTATGGCGCGGCTAAAGTGGCGCTGCTGCTCGCGGGGTGGTGGATCTGGGTGCTGCTGATGGTGCCGGTGGCGCACCATACTCTTATGCCGGAGCGGGACCCATGGTTCACCGTCGGCATTTCTTTCCTAGCGCTGCTGCTGCTGCTGCTCTTTTCGATCCTGTATGTGCTTCACCGTCGCTACATTTTAGAACGCTCCTGGCGGCAAATGTGGCGCGGATACTTCCGCTATATCGCCATTGGTCTGACCAGCGCGCTCGTTGTCGCGCTGCCGCTCTCACACTTTGGGTCGCGGATTTGCTATTGGCCGCCCTCGTTTATGACCGATGAGAAAGCTGCGGCGCTTATTTTCGATAGAGAAGTCAACACCGTGCAAGGGTCGTTTAAATTTGGAGTTGTGAAAAAGAAAACGAGCGCTTCCGGCCCAGCTCAAAACAAACGTTTT
>JBCCTM010000290.1:0-4215 GCA_039198535.1 Pseudomonadota bacterium | reverse complement strand
GGAGGGCCGTGCCGCCGAACTGCTTCGCCACCGCTGTTGCCTTGTCCATATCGATGTCAGCGATGAAAACGCGAGCACCCTCTTCGGAAAACACCTGTGCAATCCCTGCGCCAAATCCGGAACCAGCCCCAGTGACCAACGCTCGCTTGCCCTCCAGTCTCATTTTCTCTCCTATCCCATCACAGGGTTCATGTTACACAAGATAAACGGAAAAACGAGCTAGAACGCTGCTGGGAAAAGCTGGGGTAACAGCGCATACTTTGCAACTTTAACAATGCCGGAGCGTGGTGACCTTGACTTGGAACGGGGTCGTTTGAGCGAACACACCTGGGCAAACAGTGCGCTTGCCATCATCTCCGCGAACGTCTAACCGACGCACCACGGTCGGAGTATAGCTCAGCCTGGTAGAGCACTGTCTTCGGGAGGCAGGGGCCGCAAGTTCGAATCTTGCTACTCCGACCAATGGTCCATACCGCCAGGTCGCGACGGCGCGGCCGCCGTTGAGATCAACGCGCCGCTGGCGGCGATCGGCGGGGATTACATCGGCACGCGCAGCGCTGAGCTTCGCGATGGTCTGCATCGCAATCCCTCGACGCACGTCCATGGCGACGGGTGGACAAAACGGGCGCGACGCTCATCCAACGCGGCGATTATGGCGTGCGGGACGGTCTTTAGGGCTGAGTGGCGACAGCTCGAAACAGTCGCCGAACACGGGCGCCTCGGGGATCGAGGACTGGGGAGCGAACGCCATGGACAAGACCGAAGAGCCTTTGACCTTTGAGAGTTTCGCCGTCGGTCGCGTGTTCGAGCTTGGGACGATGACCATCGATGCGGATACGATCGTCGCCTTTGCAAAAGCGCATGACCCACAACCCTTTCACCTCGACGAAGCGGAAGGAAAGCGCGTGTTCGGGGGGCTTGCGGCGAGCGGGTGGCAGACCGCGAGCCTGTTTCAGAAACACCTTGTCGAAGGCCTTCTTCTCAAAGCCCCCAGCCTAGGCTCCCCGGGGGTCGATCGGTTGCGGTTCCTCAAGCCCGTGCTCGCCGGCGATCATTTGGCGTTTCGCGCCACCGTCTTGTCGGCCCGCGTCTCCAAAAGCCGGCCAACCGTCGGCATTGTAACGCTTCTAGGGGAAGTGCTCCGGGCGGAAGAGGCTGTCTTGAATTTCGAAGGCGCGATCATGCTGAGCCGAAGCGTGTGAATTCCGACATCTCGGCGTAGCGCCCCGCTCGATCTGCGCACAGCGCGCCTCTGTGCCCGAACGGCCATGGGGGACGACACAACCCGCCCGCGCCCGGCGCGGCCCGGCATCCGGCCCTTCTGCGAGCCGGCTCTTCCCGTTAGCCATGGGTCCGGGGAGCCGGCCGCGCTGTCGGCTCGAACGGGGGATAGGCGCGATGTCGGGAGAGGCCGGGGCTGGACCCTTCAGCGCGGAGCAAAGCGCGATCGAGGTGGACGTCGAGGCGGAGCCCGAAGCGCGGTATCTGCCCGATCACGCGTTTCACAAGCTCTATGTTGCGCGCAGCAGGGTGCGGCTGGCGGGCGAAGACTGGGCCGAGCCGCGGGATTGGGAGATCATCGAACGCCGCGATTCCGTCGCGCTGCTGCTCCATGTGCGCCGCCCGCCACCCGACAGCGACACGGTTGTGCTGACCCGGCAGTTCCGCGCGCCGCTGCTGCGGCGGCCCGACCGCGAGCGCTCGGATTACGAGCAGGGCGCGATCATGCTGGAGGCCATCGCTGGGGTTGTGCCGGAGGGCGAAACTGCAGGCGCGGCGTTGGCGCGGGAGACGCGGGAAGAGGTGGGCTACCATTTGGAGCCAGGGCCAGACGGAGAGTTCGGCCTTGAGAAGATCGCCACGTTCTTTCCCTCGCCGGGCGGGCTCTCGGAGCAAATCACGATCTACTACGCGGCCACCACGTCGGATCGCCGGCTCAGCGCCGGGGGAGGCGACCGGGCGGCGGGGGAGCTGATCGAGCCGATTGAGATGCCGGTCGACGCCTTCTTCAGCCTCGTGGAGACCGGCAAGATCCACGACGCCAAGATCCTCGTCGCCTTCACCCGGTTCCGGGACCGCGTGCTGCAGCGTCGCGCCCAAGACGATGGTCGGGCGCGCTTCACGCTCAAAGACCACAGCGGCGCGGATGGGGACGCGCCGCCCTTGCGCCTTCATCTCCGCCGCGGCGACATCCGGGCGCTCAAGGGCGTGGACGTTTGGGTGAATTCCGAGAACACCCTCCTGGAGATGGATCAGCTCGTGGGGCGTTCGGTTTCTTCCGCGATCCGCACCGGCGGCGCCTGGATCGAGCCGGGCAATCTGGTGCGGTCGGACCCGATCTATGACGCGCTCCGCCGCGAGACGCAGTGGCGCGGGCCCCTCTCCGTGGGAGAGGTGATCGAGACCCCGGCCTACCGCCTGGGCGCGACAAATGGCGTGCGACGGATCTTCCACGTGGCCAGCGTGGTCGGCGACATCGGCCGCAGCCCGCAAACGGAAGAGGCGAGCATTCCGCTCTGCGTTACCGCCGCCCTCGCCGCAATTGAGAAACGCAACGCCCGTCGTCTGCCGCTGATCAGCCGACCCTACCGATCCGTGGCTCTGCCTCTGATCGGGTCAGGCCGGGGCGGCTTGGCCGCGGAGAAGTCGATCCGCGGCGTGCTGCGAGGCGTCCAAGCGTTCGCCTCAAGCCATCGCGCGCCGGCGCTGAATGATATCTATATTGCGATCTTCACAGACCGCGATTTCGACCAAGCCGAGAAGATCCTGTCGCAGCTCGACAGCGGCTTCTCGCGCGGGTCCTGAAGGGCGCGTGATGGGGCCGCACTTCACCAGCCAACTCTATGATCTGCGGACGTCCCTGGCGTTCCGCCTCGGGCATTTCTTCGCCAGCATCAACATTGTGCTGACCCTCGCGCTGGCGGGGCTGGCCTACGCCCTCGCGACGGTTCCTCAGATCGTGGAGCTCTACACGGTGGAACTGACCGCGCCGCCGGAGGACCGCGGCTCGATGACGGCGGCGCTGGCGACGATGGTGACGTTCAGCTGGCTGATCTACGCTGTCTCGAGGGTGTCGCCCCGCCTGTTCGTCCTCGGCCGAGGCTTCCAGAGAGAGCCGCGCTGGGTGCAGTTCGTCCGGGAGTATTGGTCGATCCTGCTGGCGCTCACACCCTGGTTGGGCGTCGGGGCGGGCGTGACCCGGGCGCTGTCGATCTTAGAGGAGCGGCGGGCGCTGTTGGGCGAAGCGACGCCGGCCGCGGATCTCGCTCCCATGCTCTGGCTCCTGCTTCTCGGCCCGGCGATCACACTGGCCGGCTTGGCGCTCTGGCGCGAATGCAACTTTTTGACGAACCGGCCGCTGCTCGACCCACGGGTGCGCCATGGGACGGGGATGGTGGTGAACGGGCTTGCGACGCTGTGGTTCGCGCTCCTGTCCACGGGCGTTTCGCTCCTGGCGCTGGAACCCGCCTTCGGGGTGCTGACCGCCCTCGGGACGAGCCTGGCCGACCTCGCATCGGCGCTCGGCCCGCTGGGCAGTTTATTCCTGGCGCTGACGGCGCTCTTCGCTCTGATCCTGGCCTTTGTGGTGGCGCTGCCCGCTTTGTTGGCGCCGGCGCTGGTGTTTCCGGCGCTTGTGATCGCCGTCATCGCCTTTGCGATTTCCGAGAGTGTGGCGATGACGGTGATCGCGACCTTTCTCGCGGCCTGCGCGGTCCTGGCGGCGGCGGCGGCGGCCCCGCGTCTCGCCGCGGCGCTGGCGATCTGCGTTGGCGCGGGCCTCGCACTGTGGAGCGCCTTGGGGTCCGACCCCGCGCAAAGCGGCGCGGAGGCAACGGACGCGCGGCTGGAGGCTCCCGCGGCCCCTGCCGCCGGGCTTGATGTGGAGGCTGCGTTCATACAATGGGCGCAGGACCCGCGCCGCGCGCCGCTTCCCGGGCCCGGACGCCGGCCGGTCTTCATCATCGCGGCCAGCGGCGGCGGCGCCTACGCCGCGGCGCACACCGCCCATGTGCTCGGCGCGTTGCAAGACGCCAATCCGAGCTTCGCCGACCATATCTTCGCCATCAGCGGCGTCTCGGGCGGTTCGGTGGGCGCGACCCTGTTCCACGCGGTGGACAAAGGCGTCGGTGTGGCCGGCCCCCCGGCCGCCAGCGCGGCCTTTGGCGAGGGGCCGCGCGCCCGTGCGCTGCGCCGCATCGTGCTCGGCCGCCACGC
>JBCCTM010000289.1:0-4243 GCA_039198535.1 Pseudomonadota bacterium | reverse complement strand
GGCGCGCCATAGGCTCGCGCATGTCGCATGTGATGAGAAACGCCGCTTGGGGCCATTGAGGCCCCCAGCGCGTCGTTCGCAAGCAGAAGGAAGCCGCGGCTCGAGGCGGAGGGGGGGCGCGGCCGCGACGGCGGAAGGCCCCGCCACTGGCTCCGGGGGAGCAACCCCCACGAGCGTCGCGCGGGAGCCTCAATAACCCCAAACCGCGTTTCTCCGCCGGAGCATGCGCGCCTGGTCCCTCGCCCCTCTCTTGCTTACAGTCGGCGCACGGACACGCCGTAGACACAGATGGGGCGACGGATGACAGCAGCCATTGACGACACCGCGCCGCGGCCCGGCGCCGCGGATGATGAAGAGGCGGCCCGCGCCGGCGTCGCCGTGGCGGCCCAAGCGCTGATGTCGGCCTGCCTCGCCGCCGATGTGATGCTCTGCACAGCCGAGAGCTGCACCGGCGGGATGATATCCGCCGCGCTCATCGACATCGCCGGCTCCTCCGCTGTGATCGACCGAGGCTTCGTCACCTATTCCAACTTCGCCAAAGCCGCCCATCTGGGCGTGCCAAAACGCATGTTGGTCACCGAAGGAGCCGTGAGCGAAGCCGTGGCCCGCGCCATGGCCGAAGGCGCGCTCAACGCCACGGCGGAGACCAACCCAAAGGTGCGCTTGGCGCTCGCCGTGACCGGGATCGCCGGCCCTGGCGGCGGCACGGCGGACAAACCGGAAGGCAGAGTGCATTTCGCGGCGGCGCATCGCTCAGAAGAGGGCTCCGTGCAGACCGCCCATGTGATGCGAGATTACGGCCCGCTCGGCCGCATGGCGGTGCGCCAAGCCTCCGCAGCTCAAGCGCTCTCCCTTGCGCAGCATTTGTTGGAAAACGCCTCCGCTTAGATATGGCCCGCCCCAGAGTCAGGCGGGCTGCGGCGCGGCCCCTCCATCGCCATAGAGCGCGTCGGCTCGCCGCTCGAAGGCCCGCACGATCCGCTGCATCGCCTCGTTGAACACAGCGCCGATCAACCGCTGCAGCAAACGGCTCTTGAACTCGAAATCGACGAAGAAATCGATGGTCGTCGTGCCGTCTTCATTCTCGATGAAGCGCCAGTGATTATCGAGGTAGCGGAACGGGCCGTCGAGATAGGCGACGTCGATGCGCCGCTCTTCGGGCAGCAGCGTCACGCGGCTTCCAAAGCGTTCGCGGAACACTTTGAACGAGACGATCAGATCGGCCTCGATCACCTCAGCCGCGCGATGGGCCCGCCCCGACCGCGGGGTGGAGGCGGCGGCGGCGTCGATATCCTCCATGGTCAACGGTCTGCGGGTTCTCACACGGCAGCCGCTCGTCCAGGGCAAAAATTCCGGGTACGCCTCAACATCGGCCACCAGGTCAAACACCTGATCAGGCGCATAGGGCACTCGGCGTTTTTCGGTATGGGTCGGCATAATCGGGCGCTCCGCACTCGCCTCTTTCTCCGTCGCCACCGGAAAGCTAGCGTCAACGCCGCCGCCGCGCCACAAAGCCTGTGGCGTCGCGACAATTCACGCCGCCTGCGGCGCTCGAGCCGCGACGAACGGAGGGCGACAGCGACATTGTCCACCGAGACACGGGAAGCGCCGACGGCGTCTCAGCGCGCCAACCCCTTCACCCAAGGCGGGTCGGATTATGCGGCGCATCGGCCGGACTATCCAGAGACGCTCGTCGACGTTTTAACCGATCTGGCGCGGAGGCGGCGCTTCGCGGTGGATATCGGCTGCGGCTCCGGTCAGCTGACGGCGCGTCTCGCCACGCGTTTCAATCGTGTGCTGGGTTGCGATCTCAGCGAGAGCCAGCTGGGCGCGGCATCGCCTCACCCGCGCATCGCCTACGCGGCTTCCCGCGCCGAAGCGACGCCCTGCCCCACCGGCGCGGCGGATCTGATCACTGTCGCCCAAGCGGCGCATTGGCTCGATCTCGACGCGTTCTACGCCGAAGCGCGGCGCATCGCCGCCCCGGGCGCGGCGCTGGCGCTGATCACCTACGGGGCGATGCGCTTGTCCATGGGGCCGCTCGCCGACCGCTTCGATCATTTCTACGGGGAGGAGATGCGGCCCTATTGGCCGCCGGAGCGCGCCTTGGTCGACGCGGGATACAGCACCCTGCACTTCCCGTTCGACGCGCTTACCGCGCCCCGCTTAAGCATCGAGCGGCGTTGGACCTTGGCGGCGACGCTCGGTTACATCGAAACATGGTCCGCCGCCAAAGCCGCGCGGCGTTCCGGGGCGGCCGGCGACGCGATCGTGGACGCCTTCAGAGAGGAGGCGCGTCGCCTCTGGGGGCCGCCCGATAGGGTGCGACAGGTCAGCTGGCCGTTGGCCATGCGGCTCGGGCGGCTTTAACGCGACCCAACCGAAGCCCTCTGAAGCCCTCTGAAGCCGTGGCGACCTTCTTGCGCCCGCATGGGGCTCTTTGGTGGGCTGGAGATATTGACCTCGCCGCGCCCGCGACGGTTCGCGCTAGTTCGCATTGCAGCGGGCCGTGACTTGTCCAAGACGGGCGAAACGGTCAGCGCCGCCGGGATCGGCGACGGCGCGGAGCTGCAACAACTCGACTTCCGCAAATTTCGCCCGCCGTTGTCGCAATTCGGCGTTACACAGGTTTCGCGCGCGCTGCGGCCGGATGCGCGGCTCCCATGTTCGACTGGACAAAGCGGCGTCCAACGCCGCATCGCAGGCGCGACCCTGCGCTTTTTTCGCCCGCACGGCGCTTCCGACGCCGCGGTAGCGCTGTTGATCGGTGATCTGGACCGACCGGATGGTCTGAAACCCGCCAGCGGGCCGGTCGAAAGTGAGCCGGTAGGTGACGTAGAGCGTCGCGACGCAACTCCGCTCCTTGCGCGCTTCCGCCTCAGTCGCGATCCCCGTCGCGCTCAGCAGCGCAACCGCGGCGATCGCCAGGGTCGTCCGTTGCATGGTCAGAACTCCCTCATGGGCCATAGCCCTGCGTGAACACCGTCCATGAGGCTCAGTAGCGATCGACAAATAAGGCCGCAGTATGATCGCGCCTGACCCGTGACGCCGCCATCCCCCGAACGCCGTTTAACGCCGTTTTGACCGCTAACGCCTCGGCTTACAGGGCGCGCGGAAATTTCGGTCAGGATCTCAGACGCTTCGATCTCTTTGAGGAACAGTCTGCCCCGCGACCGCGGCGGATCACCGCAAGGGCGCATCGCTCATCGAGCGCCGCTACCCGCCGGCGGCGTGTTTGGCCTCGCGCGCCGCACGCAACCGTTCAAAGTCGTCGCCCGCATGGTAGGAACTGCGGGTCAAAGGCGTGGCTGAGACCATCAGAAACCCTTTGGTGTAGGCCGCCTTCTCATAGGATGCGAAGGCCTCAGGCGTGATGTACTCCGCCACGGCATGGTGTTTTTTGCTGGGCTGCAGATACTGGCCGATGGTCAGGAAATCGATGTCAGCCACGCGCATATCGTCCATCACTTGCAAGACATGGGCGCGCTCCTCGCCAAGGCCCACCATCAACCCCGATTTGGTGAACATGCTCGGATCGAGCTCTTTCACACGCTCGAGCAGCCGCAAGGAATGGTAGTAGCGCGCGCCCGGGCGCACATTTGGGTAGAGGCCTGGAACCGTCTCCAGATTGTGATTGAACACATCCGGCCGCGCTTCGACCACGATCTCCAACGCCCCGTCTTTTTTGAGGAAATCTGGCGTAAGCACTTCGATGGTCGCCTCAGGACGGCGATGGCGCACAGCGCGGATGGTCTGGGCGATATGCGTCGCGCCGCCATCGTCCAAATCGTCACGATCGACGGAGGTGATCACCACATGGGAGAGGCCCAGCCGCTCCACGGCGAGCGCCACGCGCCCTGGCTCGAAAGGGTCCAGCGCGTCGGGACGTCCCGTGGCCACATTACAAAACGTGCAGCCTCTGGTGCAGATCTCGCCCATGATCATCATGGTGGCGTGACCCTTGGCCCAGCACTCGCCCACATTGGGGCAACCGGCCTCCTCGCATACTGTCGAGAGGTTATGCGTTTGGATCGTCTTCTTCGTGGCGAAGAAGCCTGGATCGCTTGGGGCGCGCACGCGGATCCAGGGCGGCTTCTTCGGTGAAGGGTTGTCGGCCCGGTGCGCTTTCTCCGGGTGACGCAAGCGCGGCGCGCGTTCCTGCGCGTTGGGGCGAGGCGGGCGCCCGTCGGCGCCGGGCGACGCCTGCTGCGGGCCGCTCGGCGGGGCCAAGCCCTCGGCGTCC
>JBCCTM010000288.1:0-4272 GCA_039198535.1 Pseudomonadota bacterium | reverse complement strand
CACGTTGTTTGCGGCGCGTTCCCGCGCCTCGTGGAACGAATTCAACAGCATCTCGGACCAGGCGTGGCTGAGCGCGTGGAAATGCGGGTCGTCCGGCTCGATGCGCCGCAGCTCGGAGAAGGTGAACGACCCCGCCGACAAGACCGCCAGATCCAGCGGCATACCCACGGTCAGGTTGGAGCGTAGGGTGCTGTCCATGGACAGAAGCGCCGCCGTCTTCGCGTCTTCGAGGGTTGTGTCCGGCGTGATCACCCGGTCGAGGATGGGCTTGCCGTATTTGTGCTCGCCGATCTGAAAATACGGGCTGTCCGGCGTCGCCTCGATGAAATTGCCGGCGGGGTAGATCATGAACAGCCGGGGCTGGCCTCCGGTGCGGTGCCCGGCCAGCACGATGGTGGCGCCGCCATCCTCATTGGTGGCGGAGAGACCCTGAGCGTAGCGGTTCTGCACTTCTCGCATGGCGCCGCCCACCAGCTCCGCCATCCGGAACATGCTGGGCGCGGTCATCAAATTGTCGACGCCGTCCTGGGGCCGGTCCATCCGCTCTTGCAGCAGCGAGATCACCGCTTGCGTGGTGGCCAAATTGCCAGAGGTCAGCATGGCGAAGGCGCGCTCGCCGGGGATCGACCAGGTGAACAGCTTTCGGAACCGGGAGATATTGTCGACGCCGGCGTTGGTCCGCGTGTCTGCCAGGAGCACAAGGCCCGCGTTCAATCTGATGCCAATACAATAGGTCATAGAGCGGAAGGGGCGCCCATCTCTGCGCGTCCGCCAAGACCTCCACAAGGAGCGCGCGGCGGTGCGACGGTGGTGTGTAGTAGAACAGCATACATGAATTGTCGGGCTGTCCTAGCGCTGATCGGGGAAACGCCAGCGCCTGAGTTGCGGCGTGTCGCCTCCGCCAAAAGAGCGGAGCTGGAGCGTGGACGCGCGCAGCCGTGATTTGACTTTATCCAGGCGCGGTGTTGGTCAGCGCGGGCTAACATGGGAGGTTTTATTGCATTGCAGCAGAACATTTGGGGCCGGCGCGGCGGGCCTTCTGGCGGCGGTATTTGTCGCGATCTTTTCGATTGGGCGAGCCGCCCTCGCGCAAGAAGCGGGCGGACCGGTTTATGAGCCCGGCAATGGGGCGCTGCAATCCTGGGGAGCGGAGGGATTGGCCGCCTCTCCGACTTGGGTGCAGTACTGGATCTATTTCATGCTGGCGGCGTTCGCGGTCGGACTGATCTTCGCGGTCTTGGGTCGCCTAGAGGCCATCGTCGTGACCCTTGGCTTTGTGGCGGGCGTGGCGGGCGGCGACGCCATCGCGGCGGCCTTGGGCGTGCCGCCGCTTTCGGGCTTTGTGGCGCTGATCCATTTGGTGTTCTGGACACCCGGCCTGATCCTGCTCCTGGCGCGGCGACGCTTCTTGAGGGAGCGATCGGCCTATGGCGTGTGGACCGGCGTGATCACGGCGGTGATCCTGTTCTCGTTCATCTTCGATATCCGAGACGCGGCGATCTATCTGGATCACGTTCTGGAGTTGGGCGCGCTCGCCTGACCGTCTGTGTCGGGCGGCTACGCGACGAGGCGCGTGCTCGGGCGTCAGCGCGGCCGAGTTCGCCGCGCGTGCTAAGGCTTGAGGATTATGCGCGGCTCTGAGAATGGGGCGAGCCCTGGCGATTGAGACGGCCGCGCTCTTTATGGGGCCGCCCTCCAGAGCGCCTGGCTCCGCGCGAGCTTCGACATGCGCCCGCCTGCAAAAGTAGGGCAAGGGGGGGAGCGGGCGCGGCCCGTGCTGGTCGCACGGGCTCGATCCTGAGCGACAGGCGCGGAAAAGGGCGCGCCTCCTGCGGTCAGGGGGCCCAGTCCGCCAGCTTACCCATGGCGTTGCGTGGGATCTCCGCGCCGAAGGTGAGCCTCGCGGGGCGCGACGGCGCGGCTAAGCGCTCGGCCAAATGCGCCTCCAGGGTCGCCACAGCGCCTTCCGGCAGCGGCGTCGCCACCGGCACGATGAACGCCTTGAGGCGCCGGTCGGGATCGTCGAGATCGGGCCGCACCGCGGCGTCGGCGACCAGGGGATGCGCGCGCAGCGCCTCCTCCGCCTGGGCCGGCGACACGTTCACGCCGCCCACCTGGACGATGTCGTCACGGCGCCCCGTCGGCCGGAAGCGGCCCGCCTCGTCAAAGGCTAAGCGGTCTGGCGCGCTCTCCGCCGCATCGCGGCCCTGATGGCGCAGCCGGTCGCCATCGGCGTCGCCGTCCAGGCGGGTCCAATGCGGAAGGAGCGCGAACGGCGCGTCGCCGGCCTCGCGCCAACCGACGCCGCCGGTCTCCGTGGAGCCGTAGATCTCGATAAGCCGCGCGTCGCTGTCAGCGAAACCGTTCCAGACTTCGCCGGGGCAAGGCGCGCCTGAGCTGAGGCCCAACACGCCCGCGGGCGGCGCGCTGGCGTTGAGCAGACGTCGCCAGATGAACGGGGTCGCGACCACCAGATCGCCCAGCTTTGCGCGGCCGAGAGCGCTCGGCGCCAAGGCGCGAGCGTCCCGGATCGCGATGTCGCGCCGCGCCGGGGTCAGCGCGGAGAACAAAAATCCATAGAGATGATGCGGCGGCGTCCACGCCATCACGCGCTCCAGGGGCCCCAGCATTGGGTCCAAGGCGTCGAGCTCCTGGGTCATCTCCGCCCAGGGGACGTCGAACGTCTTCGGCGCGCCGCCGCTGCCGGAGGTGCGGAAGGTCACGTTCTCCACGCCGCGGCGCAGCGTCTCTTCGATGACGTCAAGCCAGCCGCCGAGCGTCGGCGCGACGACCAGGTAATCCTCAGAGCCGATGGTGTGGAGATTGTAGAATTCGTTCACGCGCTCGACCAAATCGAGCATGGCGAGGCTGTCAGCGTTTAGACAATCGCCGGTCTCGCCGCCGTCTTCACCCATGGCGGTGGCCTCGGTCCAACGGAGGTATTCAGCGGGCGGGACCGCACGCTTGCGCGCGCGGCCCAGCTCGTCGGCGATCAATGAGACCACGACGCGGAGGTGATCCGACCGTCGCAGCGTCATCAGTAGGCGTCTCCGCCTTCGGCTTCGAGCTGCGAGAAGATCTCGCTGACCATGCTCTCATACTGAGACTTGGCCTCTTCGATCTTCAGCCGCAGCGCCAGCGCTTTAAACGCCAGCTCGGAGGCCGACTCGGAGTCGTCTTCAAGGTCAAACTCGGCGCGGACGTCATGGGAGGGCTTGTAGCTCTCAAAGAAGTCCAGCACTTCCTCCATGGTGTCCGCGACGCAAACGGAGAACTTGTCCGTCTCGCCATCGGCTTTGGTGAAGTGCCGCACATCGGCGACGTAGCCGCTCGCGGAGGTCTTGAAAACATTCAGCTCATACCAGAACGGCGTGCCGACCCGGAAGCTCATGCCGTTCGCCACCACCACTCCGCGGAAGCCGAGCGCGCGCTGGCCGCTGCGGCGCAGGGTGATCAGCGAGAACTGCTCCTGCTCCTCAACGCCGGCGGTGTCGTAAGCGACGGAGGCTTCAGCCTCATTCGCAAGATTGGTGTGGATCATCACATGTTCCTTATCAGTGCGCCGCGGTGCGGCCGCCCGCGCCAGGTCGAGCGGCCGCGTTACGGCGGGTCAGAACGCCGGCTTTATGCGCGCTTCACGAACAGCCAGCAGTTCTCCGGGTTGGCCGCCTTCAGATGAATGCGAACCTTCACGGGCTTGGCTTTGTATTCGAACTCATAGTCGAACATCGTGTTCACGGCGCCGGTCTTGGCGAACTTCAGGAACTCGCCGTGGAACCGCTTGCCTTTGGCGCACGGGGCGATTTCGTTGAAGAAGTCCTTGCCGATCACGTCCGCAGGATTGCGGCCGGCGATCAGGCCTTCGGCGGAGTTGTACTTGGTGATCTTGCCGCTGCGGTCGAGCATGATCGCGCCAAACGGCAGGCGCTCTACGCGCTGGGGCTCACGCTGCAGGATGTTGTCGATGTCCTGGGCGCCAAACGGGATGATTTCCATTTTTCTGGTCTTCCTTGTCGAGAACGAGGCTTCTGACGCCTTCGATTATTGGGCTTCGTCCACCAGGAACGTGTCGTTCCGCGTGAGCGACATGTCCGCGATGCGGGTGATGGGCTTGTCCGACTCTGCGCGGCCATCCTTCGACACCCAGAAGAAGTCGCCGCTGCTCATGCTGACGAGACACTGGGGGACGATCTCAAACTGCGCCTTGAGTTCGGACTTGGCGATGTCGAGGTCGATGGCGTCGGCTTCGCCAAACTCGATCAAGGTTTCTTG
>JBCCTM010000287.1:0-4290 GCA_039198535.1 Pseudomonadota bacterium | reverse complement strand
TGGGCGCCGGAGCCGAAGCCCACAGAGTTGAAACTCGCGAGCGTGCAGGGCGCCGATCTGCAAGGCGAGGATCTCCGCTACGCCACCGCGCGGGACGCGCTGTTCGTGCGCGCCGACCTCCGCGAGGCGCGCATGCGCCATGGCGACTATCGGGGGGCGTGGCTGCAGGGGGCCAAGCTGCAGCGGGCCGACCTCTCCTTCTCCACCTTTCAAGACGCCCATTTCGACCGCGCGACGCTCAATGGCGCGCGGTTTGACGGGGCGGAGTTGAGCCGCGCATCGTTCTTCGAGGCGGATCTCGCCGACGCCGCCGCCGTGGACGCGCGGTTCGAAGGCGCGGGCTTCCATGGCGCGAAAGCCCGGGGCTTGCGGCTCGAAGGCGCGGATCTGCGCTACGCGAGCTTCCAAGACAGCGATTTCAGCGTGGCCCAGTTCAAGGGTGGGATGTTTGACAAGAGTTCGATGGTGGGCGGCCAATTCCGCGGGGCGCTGTTCGAAGGCGTGAGTATGGGCGATGTGCGCGCGGCGGACGTCTCCTTCATGGAGGCGTCCTTCAGCGACGTCTCCGCCGTGGACGCGGTGTTCGACCGGGCGGACTTCTTCCAGGCGCGGATCTCCGGTCTGATGCTGTCGCTGTCCGGCTTCAACGGCGCTCATTTCAAAGAGGCGCTGATCACGGAGAGCACGCTCCGCGATTCAAGTTTCCGCGACGCGGATTTCCGCTACGCCACCCTCTCCCAGGTGGACCTCCGCGCCTCGGATTTGCAGGGCGCGGATTTCTATGGGGCGAAGCTTGACGCGGTGGATCTCGCAGGCGCGGCTTTGGAGGGCGCGCGGTTGGAACAGGCGGATCTTCGCAGCGCGACGGGGCTCACCCAGCGTCAGCTCAGCGGGGCGTGCGGCGATCTTGCGACCCGCCTGCCCGATGGGCTGACAGTGATGTCCTGCGTGGAGAAGAACGCGGCCGACACACAAGCCGCAGCGGCCCCCCAAGCGGGGTCAGCCGCCGCGACACCGGGCGGGTAGGAGCGCCGCCGCCTCAGGGCTGGCGGCCCGCTCCGGCGAATACGCGTTGAGCGCGCCTGCGAATTTTGGATCGCAGGGGAAAAACGCTTGCAGGCGCTCAAGCCCGCAGGCGGCGTCGAGCTGCTCCGCCACCGCCGCCTGTTCCGCGCGCTTGGTCTCCGGCGATTGCAAAAGCGCCTCAAGCGTGAACCGCGTTCCCAATTCGCGAAGCTTAATTGCGGCCTCGGCGACGCCGTCCGTGCAGCGCTGGAGATCTCTCGACAGGGATAAGGCGCTGACGGAAAGACGCTTTTCGTTGAGATAATCCTGGTTGTACATGGCGCGACGGCAGCCCGAGAGGTGATACCACGCCTCGCGACTGTAGCGCCCGTCTTCCCGAAACGGACAGTGAAAGGAGGTGTAAGCGCCGGCTTGGGCTTGCTCCGAGACGAACGGATCTTGCGCGGCGTCATACGCGTCAGTGATGCAGTCGTCGAATTTCGAGAACCAGGTGCTCAAATACCGTTCGGTCGCGTTCTCAATCAGGTTGGGTCCATCCGAGCCGAAGCCGATTTTCAGCTCCATGAGGTTGCGGACCAGCGCGCCGTTATATTCGATATAAGCGTCATCATAGGCGGTCTTGCGGCTCTGGAGTTCCTCAACGGCGGCGTTTCGACAGATCGAGGAGCGCACCAAGTCGCCCCGTTCGCGGCGTTCGGCGGCGATCTCCATGAGCTGCTGGAACTCGACGATCCGCGCATCCAGCGTCTCGCGGCGGCGCAGATCTTCCTGGTAGAGGAACAGCAGGATCGACCCCGCCACCGTCGTCACCAGGAACTGCACGAGCAGCGTGGCGAACGTGGTGCTCTGGAGGATCTCCAGCCGTCCGCCCCGCCGGCCGCGGGGGGCGGCGGCGTCGCGGTCATCGGTTGCGTCTTCGTCCATGCGGGTCTCCGTGAGCGCGGCGCGTGACAGGGGGACGTGCTGAGGAGGCGGAGGGAACGAGGGCAAACGCCGCGCCTGGAACTTGGGCGAATTCTGTGGCCGGCGCGCTTGCAATGGGGATGCGCCGCTTGGGGCCATTGAGGCCCCTGCGCGCCGCTCGCGACAGCTTGAAAGCGCGGCGCCATGGGGCGGCGACGCGTCCGCTTCTCCAGGCGAGGCCCGGCTGAGGACGACCACGAAAGTTCTCTGCGCCGCCTTCGGCAGAGCCTAAACGCGGCGTTGTCCTCAATGGCGAGGCGAGGGCCCGGGCGTGGGCGCGGTGAAGCGATGCGAGCGGAGACCGGTCCTCGCGTCACCCTTTGATCTGGTGGAGCGCGACATCCGTCATGCGTCGTCTGCGCGCTTGATCCACGCCACGCTGGGCTCCGATCTCGACGCTTGATGTCAGCGATCGATGAGCGGAGGAGACGCCGATGGCCGCCGGCGGCGGCATGATCCGTTCAAACCACCCGATCCTGGCGTTCGGGAGGCGGCGCCGCCGCCGCCCTGTCAAAACCTCGCTTCAGGCGCGACTTTGACGGGGTGCCCATCTTAAAGCGCCTCACCCCGTTGATCGATCGCGTCTCTACGTCGCTGATTTCAGATAGAACAACACCACAAAGATCAGCGTGAGCGCGCCCATGAGGAGGCCGATGACGATGCGTTCTCCAAGCTTAGAACTCTCAAGCGCCACATGTTCCGACGGCGGGCTGTCGTCGCCGCCGCGCTGCAACGCGTCCCGTTTGAACGCCTCGATCCGGCGCACCAGCCCGCCGCGGCGGATCGACACGAGATCATAGACTGTGGCCACCGTGAAGACGACGCCCGTGCTGACCACCAAGGCGAACACATCCGCCGAGAAATCATTCGGCCGGGCGCTGAGCGCCAAGGCGTTGGTGAGCGCCGCGATCAGCGCCAGCACCAAGGCCTCGCCCACCGAGACGCCCTGCGCCTTGGACAACAGCAGCGCGTCCAGGGTCTCCCGCGCCTGCGCGGCCGGGCCGCCGCGGCCGGTGGGCGCGGCGCCGTCGCCTCGGGTCGGCTCCAGCGCCAGCAGCGCCCGATAGGCGGCGCGTCCCTCCTGTGCGTCCGCCCCTTCAGCCACCGCCAGCACCGCCTCCCGCGCGGCGATCCGGCGCTCCTCTCGCAGATCGCTTGCTTCATCCACGGCGCTCAGCAGCCGCAGCACCAGCTGATGTTCGCTTTCGGTGCGCCGGATGAGCCGGTCCACCAAAAATCCGAACAGCAAACCCAGGAACAACAGGGGACCGGCCACGGCGTCGTAATATTCAGTGTTTCCCGCCCCTTCGAAGAAATAGATCGCGCTGCCGGCGGCGAGGATCCAAACGATCGTGAGCGTGTAGGACAGCCGGGCCTCCACCCGGAGGTTCAGCATCAGGTTCGAGACGATGATGCAGGCGGCGCCGACCCCGATCAGCGTGGTCAACTCGCCCGCGCCGAGCAGGTAGAGCCACACCACGGACAACACCGGCGCGATGTTCCAAATGGCGTTAATCAGATGGGACTTCGCCAGCGCCACGCCGCGGTAATAGGCGATGTTGCTTATGGTGAGGATCACCAGCCCGTAAATGGCGATGGCGACGAGATCCACCTGGCTAAGCGGGCGGCTCCAATCGGCGAGGTAAAGCGCCGCGGGCCCCACCGCAAGGACGCCGCCGATCCGGGCGACGAAACTGGAGAAGGCCGAGGCGCCGGCCTCCAGCCCAAACATCCCAGCCGCTTTGGAGACGAGCGTCATGCCAACCGCCAGCAGCACCACGGCGACGCAGCCAAGATAAAAGCTCGAATCCACAGTCGCGACGCGGAACGCGCCCTCCAATGTCGGCGCGTCGTCGGCGCCGCCGGGCATCTCTAGGCGGGTCGCGTCTAAGCCGAGCAGCAGGAGGCCTATCACGCTCAATGAGAGCCAGAGCGCTTGGACCAATCCGACGCCCTCTGTGCGGATCAGCAGGTTGGAGAACAGAATGATGCCAAGGGGATAGAGCTCGAAGGCGAAGGTCGGCAGAAAGGCGTTCTGCGCGCTTTGGATCGCCCAGGCGAAGATCACATAGGACCAGGTCAGCACCGCGCCCCCCAAGAGCGCGACCCCGACGGCGCGGCGGTTCATCCAATAGGCGGCGCGGCGGAGCGGGTTGACGAAGGCGAGATGGCCGACGGCGGCCAAGGCGCTGGCGAGCGTGAGCAGGACCGCTGGCGAGAGATCGGCGGTCAACTTGCTCAGGGGCGCGATGAAGCTTGAGGTCAAGGCCCCGAGCAAGAGCAGCGCGATCGCCGCGAGCT
>JBCCTM010000286.1:0-4297 GCA_039198535.1 Pseudomonadota bacterium | reverse complement strand
GAACCGTGTTGAGCTAGGCGAGGCCGGAGGCGCAATGGGCCGACCACATCTGCGCGGCCTTGTCGTGGGAGCCGCCGCGGGCGGCGGTTTTCCACAATGGAATTGCTCCTGCGCCAATTGCGCCGCCTTTTGGCGCGGCGAGCCTGGCTACACGGCGATGACACAGTCTTCTTTCGCCGCATCCGCCGATGGCGCGTGTTGGACGCTGATCAACGCGTCGCCGGATCTCCGCGCGCAGATCATCGCGCAACCCGCCTTGCACCCGCGCCCGGGCTCCACCCGTCATTCGCCGATTGTCAGCGTCATCCTCACCAATGGCGATCTCGATCACATCGCCGGGCTGCTCACCCTGCGTGAGAAGCATCCTCTGCGCCTGCTGGCCACTGGGGAGATCCTTTCGGTCATCGAGGCCAATCCCGTCTTCAACGCGCTCGACCGCGATTTCGTGCGCTTTGAACAGATCGCCGTCGGGGCCGCCTTCGAGCCGACGCCTGGGCTCACCGCGCGATTATTTCACACCCCGGGGAAGACGCCCTTGTTCATGGAGGGCGACGGTCCGGTGGATACGGCGGTGGTGGGCGATCAGACGGTCGGTGTGGAATTGAGCGTTGGAGGGGAGACGCTGTTCTACATCCCCGGATGCGCGCGTCTGTCGCCGGAGCTCGCCAAGCGCTTACGCGGCGCGGACACGGTGCTGTTCGACGGCACGGTGTTCCATGATGACGAGATGATCCGCGCCGGCGCTGGCTCCAAGACCGGGGCGCGCATGGGCCACATGGCGATGGCGGGGCCCGAGGGCTCCCTCAAAGCCTTCGAAGCGTTGGGTGTGCGCCGCAAGATCTACGTCCATATCAACAACACCAATCCCGTGCTCCGGCCCGATGGGCCCGAGCGAGCGCAGGTCTACGCCGCCGGATGGGAGATCGCCCGCGACGGGCTCATGGTCGAGGTGGAAAGGAAACCCGGATGAACACGCCGCAGCCGAGATCCGCCACGCTGGACGGCGCCCCGCCGCCAGCGCGCGGGCGCGCGCCCGACAGCCGCAGCGCGTTTGAAGCGCGCCTTCGGGCCATTGGCGAGGCGCGCTACCACGATAAGCACCCCTTCCATACGCGGCTCCATGGCGGGGCCTGCAGCCCCGACGAGGTGCGCGCCTGGGTCCTCAATCGCTTTTGCTACCAGGCGGCGATCCCTCGGAAAGACGCCGCCCTGATGGCGCGCTGCGACGATCCGGAGATGCGGCGCATCTGGCGCTCGCGCATTGAAGACCATGACGGGGCTGGGCCCGGCGAAGGCGGCATCGAACGCTGGCTCGTGCTCGCCGATTGCGTCGGCCTCGACCGTGGCGTCGTCGCGTCTCGAGCGGCGGCGCTGCCGGCCGTGAAGTTCGCCGTTGAGGCCTATGTGCGCTTTGTGGCCGAGCGGAGCTTGCTCGAGGCGGTGGCGTCATCTCTGACGGAGTTGTTCGCAGCCAAAATCCATAAGGACCGCATCGCCGGGCTGCTGGCGCATTACGATTTCGCCGACGACCGCGCGCTTTCCTACTTCAGGACGCGCCTCTCCCAAGCGCCGAAGGACGTGGCCTTTGGGCTCGGCTATGTCCTCGACCACGCCGACACGGCGGAGAAACAGGACGCGGCGGCGGCGGCCTTGACCTTCAAAACCGATGTGCTCTGGGCGCAGCTCGACGCCATCGACGCGGCTTACGGGCCTGACGGGCGCATTCCGCCCGGGGCGTGGCGGCCCGGCGAGGCGCTGATTGACGGCGCGTCGATGGAGCGAGGGTCATGAGCGCGCTTGACGCTGAGGCGGTGCCGCGGCTGCCGCGGGGCGTGCGGCTGCGCGAGGACCCGAACCGCGGTTGGATCCTGCTTGGGCCGGAACGCGTGCTCAAACTCGACGCCATCGCCGCGGCGATCCTCAGCGAAGTGGACGGGGACCGGAGCTTCAGCGCCATTGTTGACCGTCTCGCCAAGCGGTACGCGGCGCCCGCCCCTCGGATCGCGGCCGACGCCGGGGCCATGCTGCGCGGGCTCGCCGAAAAGCGTTTGCTTGAGATCGAGCCGCCGGAGAGTGGGGAGGGGCCGCCATGAACGCGCCAACGCCCGAATTCCGCGGCGCGCCAAGCCGGCCCGAGCCGCCCAGCCCCACGGCGATGCTGGCGGAGCTGACCCATCGCTGTCCGCTCTCCTGCCCCTATTGCTCAAATCCGCTGGAGCTGGCGAGAAAAAACCAGGAATTGTCCACGGCGGAATGGGCCGACGTGTTCGCGCAGGCCGCACGGCTCGGCGTGCTGCAGATCCATCTCTCCGGCGGCGAGCCTGCGGCGCGCGCCGATCTTGTCGAGATTGTCGACGCCGCGGTGAAGGCGGGGCTCTACACCAACCTGATCACCTCCGGCGTGGGCCTGACCGACAAGCGGCTGAAGGCGCTCGCGGAGATCGGGCTCGACCATGTGCAGCTGTCGATCCAAGGCCCCACCGCCGCCATCGCCGACGCCGTGGGCGGCTATAGGGGCGGCTTTGAGAAGAAGATGGAAGTGGCCCGCTGGATCACCGATGAGGGCCTGCCGCTCACCGTCAACGCGGTGATGCATCGCCGGAATTTTGACCGGCTGGACGATGTGTTCACCCTCGCCCTGCGCCTCGGCGCGCGGCGGCTGGAGGTGGCGACGGTGCAATTCCATGGCTGGGCGGCGAAGAACCGCGCCGCGCTCATGCCGACGCGGGAACAGGTGGAGCGGGCGACGGCGCAAGTGGCCGAGGCGCGGAAGCGGCTCAAGGGACAGCTGGTGATCGACTATGTCCCGGCGGACTATTACGCCCGCTTCCCAAAGCCCTGCATGGGCGGCTGGGGGCGCGTTGGGCTGGTGGTGACGCCGGCGGGCAAGGTCATGCCGTGCCACGCGGCGGACAGCATCGCCGGGCTCAGCTTTCCCTCGGTGAAACAGCAAGGGCTCGCGGAGATTTGGCGGGACGCGCCGGCGTTTACAGCCTATCGCGGCACGGATTGGATGCCCGACCCCTGCCGGAGCTGTGAGCGGCGAGAAATCGATTGGGGCGGATGCCGCTGCCAGGCGATGGCGGTGACGGGAAACGCCGCCGCAACCGATCCGGCCTGCGCGAAATCCCCCCATCACGGGGCTCTGCGCGCGCTGGCGGAAGACGCCACCGCCGCCGATCCCGACGCCGCCTTCGTGCCGAGGCCGAACGCCTGAGAGCGCAACAGCGCCGCCACACGTGCTTAGAAGGCGCGAGCCGTCTCGGACGACCGATCCGCCATCTGCGGCGGCTGCGTCGCGCCTGCGCGGCCTCGCGCGCATGCGGTTTCCACCGCCTGGCCGCCCCTTAGCGCTCGACGAGCTGCGCCGACCTCACGACGCCAACGCCTCCACGCCGGTGAGCCGCGCCACCCGCCGGACCATCGCCGTGTAGCGCCGCTCCGCAAAGCGCGCGCAACCGAGCTCCGCCGCAAGGGCGGCCGGGAGGATATAGCCTGCGTAAAGCCGCGCATATTGAGCCCGAGCGTCCGGCCGGGCCGCAATCCGCGCAACCACCCCCGGCGCGCCCCTGTAATAGCGCTCGATCAGCGCGCGCCCCTCCGGCGTCCGCGCCATCACGCGGTCCCTAAAGCGCCGCAACGCCTGCAGCTCCCAACAGCGATCGCCAAGACCCAGCATGTCGACGCAGGCCGTCGTCAGGTAGCATGAGCTTGGAATCTCTTCGCAGCGGCCTCGCCTGTGATCCGCTTCGGCCGCCGCCAGCGCCGCAGGAGCGCGGGCCGCGAGCGCAGCGAACCCCTCGAGATTAATGGCTTGAGAGAAAACGCGATCGCGCCGGGCGCGCAAAGCGTACGCATCGCCCACCGACGACCGATCCGGCTCGATATCGGCTCGGTGTAGATGGATGGTCATGCCGCCGCTCCGTCGCATCGCGGCAAGGAGGCCGGGAATTGAATCCGGACCTCCGCGGGCGATCTGAGAGCCGGCTGTCGTAAGTCGGAAAGGCGTGCTGACCAACGCCGGACCCGTGTCGAAGGCGATGACGGCGACGTAACCGCGCTTAAGGCTGTCCCAATTCAGAACAGCGGGATCCGCCGCGCCGCTCAGGGCGAAGGCCAACGAATTGATCTCGCTTTGGGCCGGCGCTTCCGACACCGAAAGGCTGAGCGGTCCGGGTTCGGTGTATCTGTACCGCACTCCGGCGGTAACCATGTTGGTGATGACGCCCCGGCGGACCGCCGCGTCCGCCCGCCATTCGCCGCTGCGGAGCCCCCGCCAACAGGGCCGGCCGTCGGG
>JBCCTM010000285.1:0-4322 GCA_039198535.1 Pseudomonadota bacterium | reverse complement strand
CCGGCGAGCCACGCGGCCCCGAGCGCGGTGGTCTCTTGCACCACCGGCCGATCCACGGGCGCGCCGAGGATGTCCGCCAGGAATTGCAGCGTCCAATCGGATGCGGTCATGCCGCCATCCACCCGCAGCACAGGGGCGGCCTCCGCCGCGCCCGCGGCCCCTTCGGTTTGCGCCGCCCAATCCTTGGCCATGGCGTCCAACAGATCGCGGGTCTGATAGCCGACCGCCTCAAGCGCCGCCCGCGCCAATTCCGCCGGCCCGGTCGCCCGGGTCAGCCCGTAGATCGCGCCGCGGCACTCCGCGTCCCAATAGGGCGCGCCAAGGCCGGTGAAGGCGGGCACCAGATAGACCGCCTGATTGGGATCGGCGGCTTCCGCCAAGCCCTGCGTCTCCGCCGCCTCGCGCACCAGCTTCAGCCCATCCCGCAGCCATTGCACCACGGCGCCGGCGATGAAGATCGAGCCCTCCAGCGCGTAGGTGCGCCGGCCGCCCAACTGGTAGGCGACCGTGGTGAGCAACCGGTTCTGCGATGGCGCGGGGGTCTCGCCTGTGTTCATCAGCGCGAAGCAGCCGGTGCCATAGGTGGATTTCACCATGCCGGGTGCGAAACAGGCCTGGCCGATGGTGGCGGCCTGTTGGTCCCCGGCGACGCCATAGATGGGGATCGGCCGGCCGAACAGATCGGCCCGGGCCATCCCGAAATCGGCGGCGCTGTCGCGCACTTCCGGCAGCATCGCCTCGGGCACGTCGAAGAGGCGCAGCAGCTCCGGATCCCAGGCGCCGGAGCGGATGTCGTAGAGCATGGTGCGCGAGGCGTTGGTGGCGTCGGTGGCGTGCACGGCGCCGCCGGTCATCCGCCAGATCAGATAGCTGTCGACGGTGCCGAACAGCAGCTCGCCCCGCGCCGCCGCCGCGCGCGCGCCGTCATGGGCGTCTAACAGCCACGCGAGTTTTGTGGCGGAGAAGTAGGGGTCGAGCAGGAGGCCGGTGCGCTCGGTGATCAGAGCCTCCGCGCCGTCCGCGCGCAGCTCGGCGCAGCGGGACGCCGTCCGCCGATCTTGCCACACCACCGCCCGGTCGAGCGGCCGCCCCGTGGCGCGCTCCCAAACAAGGGTGGTCTCCCGCTGATTGGTGAGGCCGATGGCGGCGATCTGCTCCGGCGCGGCGCGGGCGCGCTCAATGGCGGCGCGGCAGGTGGCGGCGGTGGAGCTCCAGAGATCCTTCGCGTCATGCTCCACCCAGCCCGATTTCGGAAAATGCTGCGGGAACTCCTGGGACGCCATGGCGGCGACCCTTAGCTCCGCGTCGAACAGCAGCGCCCGGCTAGAGGTGGTGCCTTGGTCGATGGCGAGGATGTATGTGGCGTCGGACATGGCGGTGCGCCCCGGTGCTTCCCAATGGATCGGTCGCGAGCTTACGCCGCCGCCGCCGCCCGCGTCTCGCACCAATCGGCCAGCGCCGCCGCCTCCGCGGCGCTCAGGCGAAGGCCCAGCTTGGAGCGGCGCCAGAGGATGTCATCGGCGCTCCGCGCAAACTCCTGGCGCATCATCCAAAGCGCTTCGCGTTCTGTAAGGCCTGCGCCAAAGTATTGGCCGAGCGCGTCGCGGTCATGGCCGGCGCCGTCCAGCAGCAAGGCGGCGTCGGTCCCATAGGCGCGCAGCAGGCGCTGGGCCCAGGCGGCGTCGAGAAAGCCGTGGCGCGCGCGGAGCGCCTGCGCCATGGCGGGGAGATCGGCCGCGTCGAATGCGCCCCCGGGAAGCGGCGCTTGCGCCGTCCAGGCGGGGCCCGCCCCAGGCAGGCGCGGGCGCAGCTGCTCGAGCGCGGCCTCAGCCAGCTTGCGGAAAGTGGTGATCTTGCCGCCCCAAATCGTCAGCAGCGGCGCGTCCGCTGGCCCCTCCAGGGCCAGCGTGTAGTCCCGGCTCGCCGCTTGAGCCGCGCCCGCCCCGTCATCGAGCAGGGGGCGCACGCCGGCGAACCGCCAAAGCACATCCGCGGAGCGGACGGGCGTTGCGAAATACTCCGACGCGGCGGCGCAGATATAGTCGACTTCCTCATCCGTGCAGCGCGCGGCGCTCGGATCACCCTGATGATCGAGATCTGTGGTGCCGAGCAGGGTGAAATCGCCCTCATAGGGCAAGGCGAACAGCACGCGGCCATCGCCGTTTTGAAAGATGTAGGCGCGGTCATGCTCGAACAGACGGCGCGTCACGATGTGGGAGCCGCGCACCAGCCGCAGGCGCGCGCCGCTGTTTTGGCCGAGCCGCGCGCCGAGGATCTCCGCGGCCCAAGGCCCGCCGGCGTTCACCACGGCGCGGGCGCGGAGCCCGCTGCGGGCGCCGGTCTCCACATCTTCCAGCGTCGCCTCCCAGCCGCCGCCCTCGGCCCGGCGCGCTTGGATGAGACGGGTCCGGGTGAGAATGCGCGCGCCTCGATCTGCGGCGTCTCGGGCGCAGAGAGCCACCAGACGCGCGTCGTCCACCCATCCATCCGAATACTCAAAGGCGGTGGTGTAGACGGGCTTCAGCGGCGCGCCGGCCGCGTCCTCGCGCAACCGCAGCCGTCGGCTCGGCGGCAGGCCTCGGCCGCCGAGGCTGTCATAGAGCCAGAGCCCGAGCCCCAGCATCCAAGCCGGCCGCAGCGCACGGTGATGGGGCAGCACAAAGCGCATCGGCCAAGCGATATGCGGCATGGCGCGCAGCAGCGTCTCGCGCTCCAGCAGCGCCTCGCGCACCAGGCGGAAATCATACTGCTCCAGATAGCGGAGCCCGCCATGCAGCAGCTTGGTGGAGGCGGAGGACGTGGCCGCGCCCAGATCGCTCTGCTCCACCAGCAGCGTCTTCACCCCGCGCCCCGCCGCGTCGCGGGCGACGCCGCAGCCATTCACGCCGCCGCCGATCACCAGCAGGTCGGCGTCGTCCACGCAGGAGCCGCCCTGGATCTCGGCAGGGGTGCGGTCAGGAGGCGCAGTCATTTGGGAAAGTGTCTCGGCATTGGTTTTCTGCTGCTACTCTAGCAGAAATCTCTGACAAAACCGACTAACGCAGGCCTGGGGGAACGCATGCTGATCCAACTCCTGATCGGCGCGGGGTTAATCGCCGCCTCCATCGGCGTGCAGGTGGTGTTCACCGGCCTGTTGGCCTACGCGCTGACGCTGGAGGCGGCGCGCGTCGCTCGGCCCTTAGGGGCTGTGGCGTCCGCGCTGGCGCTGTCGGTGGCGGCGCTCTGGCTGATGATGGCCCATGGCGTCTCCATCTGGCTCTGGGCGGGCGCGTTCCTGGCGCTGGGTGAGTTCAGCGGCTGGGAGGAGGCGCTTTACTTCTCCATCGTCTGTTTCACGACGCTCGGCTTCGGCGACATCATCCCCGATGAGAGCTGGCGCATCCTCTCGGGCCTATGCGCCGCCAACGGCCTTCTGGTGTTCGGCGTCAGCACCGCCTTCCTGGCGGAGATGTTGCGACGGCTTCGAGAGGCGTAAGGCGCGGGTTAGAGCGGCGTGCGTCTGAGGCGCAGCGCGTTCCAAATCACCGAGACAGACGAAAGGCTCATGGCCGCCGCCGCCAGCACCGGCGAGAGCAGCAGGCCGAACAGCGGATAGAGCGCGCCGGCGGCGATGGGGACGCCGAGGCCGTTGTAGAGGAACGCGAAGCCGAGGTTCTGAGCGATGTTGCGCCGGGTCGCCGTGGCGAGGCGGCGGGCGCGCACCAGGGCGGTGAGATCGCCTTTGAGGAGCGTGACGCCGGCGCTCTCGATGGCGATGTCGGCCCCGTCGCCCATGGCGACGCCCACATCCGCCGCCGCCAGCGCGGGCGCGTCGTTGATGCCGTCGCCGGCCATGATCACCCGGGCGCCGGCGGCCTGTAGGCGCGTCACCAACGCCGCCTTGTCCTCCGGGGACCGCCGGGCGTGCGCCTCTGCTACGCCGGTCTCCGCGGCCACCGCCTCCACGGGTCCTGCGGCGTCCCCGCTGGCCAGGATGACCCGGAGGCCTTCGCCTTGCAGCGCCGCAAGACTGGCGGCGGCGTCGGCTTTCAACTGATCGGCGAACACGAAGCGCGCGGCGAGCGCGCCGCCCTGGGCCAAGAAGGCGACGCTCTCGCCCGCCCTGGCGGCCTGGGGCGTCAGGGCCACGCCTCGCTCCGCCATCAAATGCTCCGTTCCGAGCAGCGTCGTCTCGCCGTCGATCGCGCCTTCGACGCCGCGCCCCGGGATCGCGGTGAACCCGGCTGCATCGCCCGTCGCGCCCAGGCCGCGCGCCGACGCGGCGTCGAGGATCGCGCGGGCCAGGGGATGCTCCGAGCCGCGCTCCAGCGCCGCCGCAAGGG
>JBCCTM010000284.1:0-4324 GCA_039198535.1 Pseudomonadota bacterium | reverse complement strand
GCCTCCTCGGGCACGCCCCGGGCCATCATCCGGTCCGGATGGGTCTCCCGCACCAAGGCGCGCCAAGCGGCTTTGATGTCGTCAAGCTTATCGCTCTGCTCGACGCCGAGCAGCTTGTACGGGTCGCCGCCCGCATCCGGATCGTGCCGGGCGCGCAGCCGCTCAAAGCAGCGGTCGGGGATCTCGAAGATGTCCGCCACGGCTCGGAGGAAGGCCAACTCGCTCGGGTCGTAGACGCCATCTGCGCCTGCGATGTGGAACAACCCGTCCAGGATGTCCTCCAAGCTCGCCCGGTGCTCCGGCGCGTCGAACATGCGGCGGAGCTGACGCGCATAGCCTTCAAAGCCCGCCACCTCCTCCCGCGCGAGATCGAAGACGCGGCCCGCGGAGCGTTCTTGGTCCGGCGGAATAAAGAACACCTCCTTGAAGGCGTTCACCTCATCCCTTGTCACCAGACCGTCCGCCTTAGAGAGTTTCGCCCCGAGGGCCACCATGGCGATGGTGAAGCCGACGGTGCGCTCCGGCGGCGTGGGTTGGCCGAACAAATCGAGCAGCGAGCCGCCCGAGGCGACCCGTTTCACGGCTTCGACGATTTTCTCCCACACCGACATGACGGCCTCCGTGGCGCTGTCGGCCTAGTCGCTCTGCTCAGCGCGGCGCCGCGCGACGCCGCTCTCCCGATCGGGAACGTGCAGAAGGCCGGCGAGGCGCCGCATGTAGACGTCTTCCTGCGGGTCCCGCTTGCCGTCCGCCAGCACAACCCGCCAGACCTCCGTGAGAAAATCAGCGCGCTCTTTCACGGTGGTGGCGTCCACCAGCGCGCGCGTGAAGCGATGTTGCCCCAGCGCCGCCTCCGCGGCCCGCTCCCCCTCGGCGATCAGGCTCTCGGCGGCGGCGGCGTCGAGACCATAGACGCGCGCCAAGGCGGCGGCTGCGAGACGGCGCTCGGTTGGATCGAAATCGCCATCGGCCAAGCCGGCTTCCGCCAGCAGGGCCGCGGCGGCGGCGTGCTGCGCCGTCGCGTCGTCGGCGCCGGAGGACGCGGCGGCGGGTTGGCCGGCCGCGAACATGTCTTTGAGTTTGGTCCACATAGGCGTTGTCTACGCCGAAGCGGATCCATGCGCCAGCGGCCCAACTCTCGGCCCATCTCTCGGCCTAACTCTCGCCTTGCCGCCATGGCTTTCCTCAGCCCCCGTTGATCCGAGGAGACCTGACATGCGCGCTTCGCTGTCCCGCTTTCACCGCTTCACCGCCGCGCGGGCGGTCACGCTCGCCATGGCGCTTGGGCTTGGCGTGGCGCATCCCGCTCTGATCGGCGGAGCGCCGGCCGTGGCGCATGGGACGCATTACAATTGCGAGCTGCATGATTTCCGGCCCTATCCGCATCGCCATATCGATCCGGGCGCGGCCGTGGTGAATTGCGAGCGATCCGCCCAACTGGGCCGCTTCTCCACCGCCGCCATCTGCGACGCCCATGCGCTGCGTCCGGGGCAGGGCGACCGCATCGTCGACGGCACCTTCATGAGCAGCGCCGTGCCGATCCGGGAGAGCGACAACGCGGTGGTGCGCGCCTCGGCGCTTAACATCGCCTGTGATGAGGCGCTCGCCGCCTGCGAGAGCGCCGCGCTCGGCGTCCGGGCCCAGTGCGAAATTGTCGATCAGCGCTTCACGCAGTGATCAGCCGGGCCCGACCGGGGTGATCGAGGCGAGGCTCACCGCCACCAGTTTCTCCTCCCCGCTCTGTGCCACGGAAAATACCCGGCCCTCCACCGAGACCGTGCGTTTGCCTCGCTTGATCACCTCGCCGCGGGCCAGGAGCCGATCCTCGGTGGCCGGGGCGAGGAATTGGATTGTGTAGGCGTTCGTGACCACGTCGCCGGCCAGCGTCGCCGCCGCCCAGGTGGTCGCGATGTCGGCCAGCGCCCCCACGACGCCGCCATGGGCGAAACCGTGGTGCTGACGGGTGGGCGGCGCGATCGGGATCGCCACCTCGCAGGATCCATGTCCGGCCCGGATCAGCTCCATCTGCAACCAGCCATTGAAGCCTTTGCCGAGCGAGATCTCGCGCAAGATCGCCTCGGCTTCTGGGTCGCTTTTCGGATGCATGGTGGGAGGCTCCGTTCTGAGGGCCGAGGCCGATCGCCGCGCCGCGCCGTCTTGATCGGCGAGGGCGCGGCGCGGCGGGCCCTTGAGAATTCGCGCTTCGGCATGAGAAAAATTCAGCCATGACCGATCCGCCTGCGCCCAAGCGAACCCTACCGCCGCTCACCGCGCTCCGCGCAGCCGCCGCCGTGGCCCGAACGGGCGGCTTCGCATCGGCCGCGCGGGCGCTTGGGGTCACGCCATCGGCGGTCAGCCATCAAGTGCGGCGTCTGGAGCAGTGGCTCGGCGCGCCGGTGTTCGAGCGCGATGGCCAGGCGACCCGTCCGACGCCGATGGGGGCTGATCTGTGCCGCGCGGTGACCGACGCCTTTGAAAATGTGGAGGCGGCGCTGGCCGCCGCCCAGGCGCGATGCGCGCCGAGCACCTTGCGCATCGCCGCCTTACCGCTGTTCGCAAACGCCTGGTTGATCCCGCGCTTGGGCGGGTTTGAGCAAGCCTACCCGAAGCTTTCGCTCGATATCGACACCGGCGCGCACATCGCTGATCTGCGGGCCCGGGAGGCCGATGTGGCGATCCGCACCGCCCTGCCCGCCGACCCGACGCTGGAGACGCGTAAGCTGCTGGACATCCGCGGGACGCCCGTTTGCGCGCCCCCGCTGGCGTCGACGCTGCGCAGACCGCGGGATTTGGCCTCCGCGACGGTGATCGAGCTCAGCGTCGGCGCAAAAGGCTGGCCGGATTGGTTGGCCGCCGCAGGCGCCGCGGACGTGACGCCCGCGCGCGTGCTTCGGTTCGACACCTTGCTAGGCGCGCTGGGTGCGGCGGTCGCCGGGCGGGGCGTTATGCTGGCGCCGACGCCGTTGATCTGGGCGGCGCCGGAGGCGCGCGCCCTCGCCGCCCCCTTTCCCGACAAGAAGATCGATGCGGGCAGTTACGTGCTCGCCCTGCGCCGGGACGCCGGCGCGGCCAGCCAGGCCTTCGCGGCCTGGGTCGCCGCCGAGATGCGCGCCGACCTGCCGCGGTTGCGCGGGCTCGACCGGTCGTAGGCGATCCGCGCTAGAGCAGATCCCGGAGCGCCGCCAACAGGGGGGCGTCGGCCGGGGGCATGGGGTAGTCGCGCAGTTTCGCAGGCGCCACCCAGGCGAGCGCTTGCGCCTCCACGGGCTGGGGCGTGCCGACCCATTTCCGAAGCACGAACAGCGGCATGAGCAGGTGGAAGCTCTCATAGCTGTGGCTCGCGAAGCTGAGGGGGGCGAGGCAGCTTTCCAAGGTGGAGATCGCCAACTCCTCTTGAAGCTCCCGCACCAGCGCGGCCTCCGGCGTCTCACCGGCCTCGAGTTTGCCGCCGGGGAATTCCCAGAGCCCGCCCAGGCTCTTATCCGCGGGACGCTGAGCGATCAGGACCCGGCCATCCGGGTCCACCAGCGCCGCGGCCGCCACGGTCACCAATTTAACCGGGCCTTCGGGCCGCGCGCCCGCGGAGGGGCAATCCTCGATGGAGATCCCGCCGGTCATGATCGGTAATCCGCGTTGATGGAGATGTAGCCATGGGTGAGATCGGTGGTCCATACGGCGTCGCCGGCCGAGCCCACGCCGAGATCGACGGAGATCTCCAATTCCGGCTGGGTCATGTAGGCGGCCACGGTGTCCTCGTCGTAGCTCGCTGCGCGTTGGCCGTTCTCCGCGATCCTATGCGGGCCGTAGTCGATGCGGAGGCGGTCTCGGTCCACGGCTTCGCCGGATTTGCCGACCGCCATGATCAGCCGCCCCCAATTCGGGTCCTCGCCGGCCCAAGCGGTTTTCACCAATGGCGAGTTGGCGATGCTGAGCGCGACGCGCCGCGCGGCGGCTTGGGTCTCCGCGCCGCTGACCCGCACCCGCACGCATTTGCTGATCCCTTCGCCATCCCGCACCACTTGGAGCGCCAGATCGCGCACCACTTCGCCAAGCGCGTCGCGGAAGTCCGCGTAGCCGGGCGCGTCGGGGCTGTCGATGAGCGGCGCGTCCGCCTGACCGGTCGCCGCCAGCAGCAGCGTGTCGGAGGTGGAGGTGTCGCCATCGACGGTTATGGCGTTGAAGCTTGCGCCGTTGAGCTCCACCAGCACTTCTTGCAGCAGCGGCGGGGCGACGGCGGCGTCGGTGAACACGAAGGCGAGCATCGTGGCCATATCCGGCGCGATCATGCCGGGGCCTTTGGCCACGCCGGAGATGGCGATCCCGG
>JBCCTM010000283.1:0-4324 GCA_039198535.1 Pseudomonadota bacterium | reverse complement strand
TGCCCGCGTGGCCTGGGCCGATGTACCGCCCCTCGCCGTCTAGCAGCAGCTCGCCGGGGAACTGCTCGAGGTGCGGCTGCAGCTCGAAAGCGGCGGGGTAGACCTGATCGAAACGCTCGCCGTCGCGATCCACGAACGGCCCCAGCGGAGACGAGCTGCGGCCGGTGACGATTGTGTACTTGCTATCGACGCCGGAGCAGCAGCCCTCGACGTTCAAGAAGAGGTGGTAGTCGCCGGGGCCGCGTTGGTAGATCGTCGCCGCCTCGCCGATGGTGTAATCCACGAGAAATCCGAACGCTAAGGGCGCGACGATGTAGAAAAACAGGGCCGCGCCGAGGCCAAACAGGACCGGCGTCGCCACAAGGAACGGCCAAAAAGCGCGTTGCTCGTCCTGGTACAGACCCGGAGCCACGAAGCGCCAAAGTTGGTTGGCGATGAGCGGGAACGCCACGAACATGCCCGCGTAAAAAGCGATCCGTAGATCGTTATAGAGCTGCTCGGTGAGGCTTGTGATGATCAGATTATGCTGGAGGCCCCTCGGCTCCAGCACATCGACCAACGGTTGGGCGAGGAATTGAAAGATTTCCTGGCGGAACACCCAGCAGCCGAGCACGCAGATCACCAGCGCGATGAGAGAGCGGATCAGCCGCGTGCGCAGCTCCCGCAGATGCTCGATTAAAGGGGCTTGCGTATCGTCTAGCCCGTCTCTTGGCCCATCGGCCGGCGCTTCAATGCTCTCAACCATCGCGCGACGTGCTCAGTTGCGCCGCCGCATGCCGGCTTGAAACCGATCAAGCGCGTCATCAGGGCCGTCGTCATGCGCCGAGAAGCTGTCCGATGGCGCGCGCCCGTCGAAGCTCGGCTCGACCCGACGATCTCCACCGGCTGATGCAGGGCGCGATGGAGCGGGCGTGCTTGCGCTCCGCTTTGGCGCCGCCGCGGGTTTCGGTTTGGCGGTTCCTTCCGGAGCGCCGTCGAGACCGTCCATCATGTTCTGTGCGCGCCGCCCGATGTCTCGAACAGAGCGCTCCAGATCCGATTTCGCAGAGGTGACCTCGCGCAACTCGTCAATTTTGACGTCTTGCGCCGCGGCTTCCATGCCAGATTGGAATTCACGCGCCAGGGAGCGGGCTTTGCCCACCCACCGGCCGACATTGCGCACCAACACAGGCAGATCTTTCGGCCCCACCACGATCAGGGCGATCACGCCGATCATGAGCAGCTCCCAGCCGCCGATATCGAGCATACCGCTCCCCTCTCGCGCTCCGCGCCGCCCGCCTTAGTTCGAGCTGCGGGTCTTATCGGCGGAGACGTCGATGGTCTCGCCGCCCTTGATGGCCTTGGCTTGCTCTTCCTCCTCGGCCCCGTCCCGCATCCCGCGGCGGAAGGCGTTTATCCCCTTGGCGACGTCGCCCATCACCTGGCTGATCTTGCCGCGCCCGAACAGCAGCACGACGGCCAGCAGAATTATGAGGAGGCCGGGCCAGCCGATATTGCCGATCACCAGCGGGGCCGCGGTCGTGACCATGGAAGCCGAAACCATGGATATTGTGAGCATTGTCCACTCCATTTGCCGCCGCGTGTTGCGCCTGACGGGCCTCGATGCGGCGTTGCGTCAATGATCTATGCCGCGGCTGCGCAAAATGCGCAATCAGCTCGATTGATCTAGCGGACACCGGCGCGCGATCGGCCCGTTTCAGAGGCGAGATCACGGCTTGGCGGCGAAGACGTGGCAATTCTCAGGCCGAATGGACAGGCGCGCTTCGTCGCCCGGCCTCGGCGCGGCGACGCCGTCCTCCGAGATGTGCTCCGCTTGCAGAAGCGCGCCGCCCGCCTCAAGCCGCGCTTCGACCAAGATCCTCGCGCCGAGAAACCGCGCGCGGGACACGCGGGCGGTGGCCAAATGCGACGGATCCGTGGGGCTCCGCGCGTTCACAGCGACGTCATGGGGACGCACCGCCACCTCCGCCGCGACCCCATCCGTGAGATGAGGCGCCGGGATCGGACCAAACGGCGTGGACACCGCGCCATCGACGACCCGCGCTTCAAAGACGTTGAGATCGGTGAAGAAGGCCGCGGCTTGGCGGTCCACCGGACGGCGGTAGACCTCCTGAGGGGTCGCGCATTGCACAATCCGACCCGCGCGCATCAGGGCTATTCGGTCCGCCATGCGGAGCGCTTCCTCCGGGTCATGGGTCACCAGCAAGACGCCTGCGCCGTCTTCCTTCAAAAGCCTCAGCGCTTGGTCACGCACGGCGTCGCGCAGGCGTTGATCGAGCGACGCGAACGGCTCGTCCATTAGCAGCACCCCGGGCTCAGGGGCCATGGCCCGGGCGAGCGCGACGCGCTGCTGCTCGCCGCCAGAGAGCTGATGGGGGTAGCGGTCCGCGGCGAAGCCGAGATCCACGCGCGCCAGCTCCCGCGTGGCCCGGGCTCGGCGCGCGGGAGCGGCCAGGGCGCGGAGGCCGAAGGCGACGTTCTCCAGGGCGGTCAGATGGGGAAACAGCGCCAGATCCTGAAAAATAAGGCCCACAGCCCGCTGTTCAGGCGGCGCGTGGCGCGCGCCTTCGGACATGACCCGCCCCGCCACCCGCACCGCGCCGCTGTCTTGGCGCTCCACCCCCGCGGCGATCCGCAATGTGGTGGTCTTGCCGCAGCCCGACGGCCCCAAGAGGCAAACCACCTCGCCAGCGGCGATCTCCAAGCTCAGCTCCTCGACCGCCAGTTCGCCGGCGAAGCGGCGGGTCACGGCGTCCAAGGCCAGCCTCGGGTGGTCGGCTCCAGTTCCGGCTCCCACTTCGCCTCCCGCGCCCTCCATTAGCCCATCGTGGCGTTGAAGGCCCCGCCATCCAACAGAACGTTTTGGCCGACCATGAACCCCACATGGGCGCTGCAGAGGAAGGCGCAGACCGCGCCAAACTCTTCCGGATCGCCGAAGCGGCCCGTGGGGTTGGCGGCCATGGCGCCGGCGCGGGCGGCCTCGGGCGTGATGTTGTTTTGCGCGGCGATGTTGCGCATCAGGCCCTCGATGCGGTCAGTGTCATGGCTGCCGGGCAGCAGATTGTTCATGATCACGCCGTGGCGGGCCACCTGCCGAGCTGTGCCGGCGACAAACCCGGTGAGGCCGGCTCGGGCGGCGTTGGAGAGGCCCAATTGCGGGATCGGGGACTTCACCGAGCCGCTGGTGATGTTGACGATGCGGCCCCAACCCCGCTCGATCATCCCGGGCAGCAGCGCCTTGGTGAGCAGGATCGGCGCGAGCATATTGGCCTCAATCGCCGCCAGCCACGCATCGCGTTCCCATTCCGACCAGAGCCCAGGGGGCGGGCCGCCGCCATTGTTCACCAGGATGTCCGCGTTGGGCGCCGCCGCGAGGATCGCCGCCCGACCGTCTTCTGTCGCCACATCGGCGGCCACCGCCGTGACCTGCACGCCATGGGCGGCCCGGAGCGCCTCGGCGGTCTCTTCAAGCGGCCCGGGCGTCCGGGCGTTCACCACGAGATCGACGCCGGCCGCCGCCAGATGCGCGGCGGAGGCGCGGCCCAGGCCTTTAGACGACGCGCAAACAATGGCCGTCCGGCCCTTCATGCCCAAATCCATGCCAATCTCCCCCATTTCCGCCGCGGGGACGCCCTGCGCTCGCCCGCGCATGGGGTTTGCATAGCGCTGGGGGCTTGGTCCAGGAAGAACCGTGACGTCGAGCGGCGCGGCGCGGATGAGACGGGTTGGCGCGGAGGCGGTGTATGCAAGGCGATCGAGGCTATGGGATGCGCGGTGAGATGCGAGCGATGGCGCGCCCGGGCGCGCCGGATGGCCGCGTTGCGGCGCCGATGTCGAGCAAGCGTCCAGAGGTGGGGATCGCCTCGCTGACGGTCCTGATCACGGGGACGCTGGCGCCGGTGGAGCGCGGGGAGCGCTATGACGCGCCGCTCCGGCGGGCGCTCGCCGAGGTGGGTCAGGGCCGCATCACCGGGGCCGGACGAATTTTCTCCGCCCCGGAGCCGCAAGAGCGTCCGGCGGACCGGACGGAGCCCAGCGGGGAGGGCGAGGCGCGTCTCGACTGGGACGCCGCCTTCGACGCGGATGGTCCCGCCGAGGATGAGCGGCGCTATGCGCTGACCTTCATTGAACTTGAGACGCCGGACCCGTGGGCGGCGTTGCCCACGGTGCTGGACTGCCTCCGACAGGCCTCAAAGGGTCGGGCGGGGCGCGAGCGGGTGTCGCTGGAGATGACCTGGCAAGACGGGTCGGTTCATGTCGCTGAGATTACCCCGCTGATCTGACGGCTGGGCGCCGCCGGGGGGCGCAGCGGCGCGCCCACACC
>JBCCTM010000282.1:0-4328 GCA_039198535.1 Pseudomonadota bacterium | reverse complement strand
GGAAACAGTAAGCACCCTCCTTTTCGGTTTTTTGAGAGATAAGCGAGTAATCTAGCGACATCTGTACTCAGAGGCCGCCATGTCCGACCTTGATAAAAGCACGCTTAACGCTCTGATCGTCGAAGAGAAGTCCGCGATGCGGAACACGCTCTTCGATTACGCGAAGATGCTGATTATTCCTTTCATCGCATTGCTGGCGTTGTTGGCGCATGAAATCAGTAATTTCCGCGCGGTGGCCATTGAAGCGACGCGGAGCGGCGAGCAAGTGCTCCTCGCTAATGCGCTCACGAAACTGACAATCGAATTGCAGCGTGAGCGCGGCATGTCCATCGGCTATTTGGCGTCTCGGGGCGCGAAATTCCGCGCGGAGTTGGACGCCGAACGCGCGCTCACGGATGAGAAGCTCGCCGAGGTCCATGCGCAGGTCGACGCCTATCTCGCCGCGGCTCCAGACGATTTGAGAAAAGCCGCCTATCGCGATCAGCTGCACGCCTGGAGCGAGCAGTTGCCCGAGATGCGGTCCCGCATTGACGAGATGCGGACACGCACAGCCGACGTGGTCGAGTTCTACACCTCGGAGATCCGCCGGCAACTTCGGCGGGGGCGCGACAATATTTCGAGCCAGGGCTTCGACGTGGCGGCGCTCACCGCGCTCGACAGCGAGTTGATGAATGCGCAAGAGGCCGCAGGTCGACAGCGCGCTGTCGCCACCGACGGCTTTTCCCGCGAGCGTTTCCCGGAGCGCCTCTCCGCCTTGTTCATGGCGCTCGACGAACAGAAGATGGCGCATCTGACCACTTTCATCGAACGAGCGCCCAAAGTTCAGTCGGACGCGATCAGGCAGGTTCTGGCCGGGGAAGCCGCGCGGGAAGTGGATCTCTACCGGCAGATGATCATGGCGGGGACCGGCTTCGCCGCGGACGCTAACGCCTGGTTTGACGCGTCCACCGCGCTGATTGACGAGATTTACGTGGTCCGCGACGGGCTGTCGGAGAAGTTGCTGACGATTGTTGAAGCGGAGCGCCGCAGCGCGGAGCAAATGATCTGGCTGATGGCGGTGGGCGCGGTCGTCGCGATCATCGTATCCGCCAGCTACGCGGCGTGGAGCGTTTATGTGCGGACGCTGCCGCTCCGTCAGTTCTGCCGTGGCATGCAACGCATGGCGCGGGGCCAGAAAGACATCTGGGTGTCCGGCTTGGAGCGCAAGGACATCGTCGGGTTGATCGCCCGTTCGCTGCACCGCATCGCGCGCCAAGGCGAAGAAAACGTGCAAGTGCGCGCCGGCCTGAACGTTTCTCGCTCCCAGATCATGATCACCGGCGAAGACGGGAAGATTGTGTTTGTGAACGGCTCGCTCGAGCAGTCCACGGACGAATCGATGGACTACTTCTTCGAGGTCTTGCCGGATTACGATCCGTTCCTGGTTCTCGAGCATCTGCGCGATCTCGTGCAAGAGAAACTCGTGGAAGACGGCCAGACCATGGAGAGCCTCGATGCGCCGCATGTGACGGAGGTCACCTATGGCGATCGCTGGTTCAGCGTCACCGTGACCCCAGTCAAGGACCGCACGGGATCGGCGGCGGGTCATGTGATTGAGTGGAACGAGATTACCGCCACGCGGGCCATCGAGAGCCAGCTGTCGGAGATGATAGAAGCCACCAAGCACGGCGACTATTCGCGCGAGATCAGCATCGAGACCGATCAGGTGTTCCTAAACCAGATCGCCGACGGTCTGAACGGCGTCAGCCGCGATGTGCGCGCCTTCCTGGTGGATCTCAACGGCGCCTTCCACGCGCTGTCCCAAGGCGATCTGACGCGCCGGGTGAGCGACGATTACGCCGGCGATCTGAAGCAGCTCGCGGCGTCGACCAACGCCACCATCGACCGCCTCCAAGAGATGGTGGCCGCCATCACCGCGGGCGGCGGCGAGATCGGCTCCAAGAGCCGCGACATCAAAGAAGCGGCGCTTCAGCTGACCGCAACCGCCGAGCGCGCGGCGACGGCGTTGCGCGAGACGTCGTCCGCCATCGATGAGATGTCCGTCGGCGTCCAACAGACGGCGAGTTACGCGGACGACGCCAACCAGACCTCCTCCCGCGCCCAAGACATCGCCGAGCGCGGCGCGGAAGCGGTGGTGGAGACCGAAGAGGCCATTGGCCTGATCCAGGCGAGCTCCGAGCAGATCGGCGACATCGTCTCCGTGATCGACGGCATCGCGTTCCAGACCAACCTTCTCGCGCTGAACGCGGCTGTGGAGGCGGCGCGGGCGGGCGAGGCCGGGAAAGGCTTCGCCGTCGTCGCCCAAGAGGTTCGCTCGTTGGCGCAACGCTCCTCGGAGGCGGCGAACGAGGTGAAGGCGCTGATCTCATCGAGCGCTCAGCGCGTGGGCGAGGGCGTCCGGCTGGTGAAGGCCACCGGCAAGACGCTGTTGGAGATCCGGGATAGCGTCCAGGAGACGAGCTCCAAGATCGACGAGATCAGCCGGGCCTCCAACGAGCAGGCCACGGGGATGCGGGACGTCTCCTCGACGCTTCGGATGCTCAATGAGCTGGTTCAGGAAAACGCCATGACGGCGGAGGGCAATTCGACCCACGCCAATCAGCTCGGCGCGACGTCCGAAGATCTCCGCGCCCTCGTGGGCCAGTTCCGCACCGACCCGTCGCAGCCGGAGCCCGCGGGCATGACCGACGGCGCAGAAGAAAGCCTCGTAGAGGCGGGACCGGTTGAGGCGGGGGCCCCGGCAGACGCCGTCGCCGCATGGGAAGCGGACGCGGCGGCGGAGGCGGACGCCTTCGATACGCCCTCGGTCGCTTGAGCGCGCCAAGGATCGGCCCCAAGGATCGGCCTTAAGGATCGTCCTTAAGGCTCGGCGCCATGGATCGGCGCCATGGATCGGCGCCATGGAACCGCCGCCATGGATCGGCGCCATGGAACCGCCGCCGATCCGCCCTGACTTTCAAGGCGAAGCGCCCTAAAGCTGTGGCGATGACGCGGAGCAGGACGTCGGATGGGGGAACGGGGCGCATTATGCCCGATAAAGAGATCGCCGATACAGAAACGGGCGCGCGGGCCAAGGGGCGGCCATCATCGGGGCGGCCATCGCGACGGGCGCTGCTGACCGCGGCGGCGGGAGCGGGCGCCGCCGCTGTTTTCTGGGTCCCGCGCGCCCCCCGGGCGCAAGCGCAAGGCGCGCCGCTGGAAGAGGGCGGCATCGGCGGCACCGGGGCCCCCGGCGTCACCGGCGTGGTTGGCGTCCTCACCGATTTCGGCAGCTTGCGCGTGAACGGCCTGACCATAGAGACGTCCGACGCCACGGAGGCGCTGGACGCGTTCGGCCCGATCCCAGGGGCCGCTTTGGCGCTGGGGCACAGCCTCTCAATCGACGCGGAGCGCTTGGGCGCAGGGGGCGCCTTTTCGGCGCGTCGCGCGCTGTTGGCGCAACCGCTGATCGGTCGGGCGGAGGAGATCTCAGAGACGAGCCTGCGGGTGATGGGCGTCGAAGCGGTGCTCGACCCCGGCGCGCCCCGCCCGCCCGCGTTAGCCGTGGGCGACCGCGTGGCCATCTCCGGGCTCTGGCGCGGCGACAGGGTCGCCGCCTCCCGCATCGACGCCGCGCGGAATACGCGTTTCAGCGTGGTGGCGGGGGTCGTCTCGCCCCGCGAACGGGATGGTCTCCGACGGATCGGCGCGGTGAGCGTGCGCATGGATGACGCGGAGGGCGCGGCCGCAGAGGGCCGCTACGTGACGGCGCTGGGGCGTTGGAGCCCTCCAGAGGATCGGCGCTCCTTGCGGGTCGAGCGCTTGGTCGTCGGCCGCTTCGCCATGCGTCCCAGCGCGCTTTCCGTGGAGGGATTTCTGGAGCCCATCGCCGCGCGGCCGTTCTTCCGGGTGGCGGGCCTCGGGCATAGTTTCGACGAGGATCTCGATTTGCGCGCCTTCGCCGCGAGAAGGACGCTGTTCACAGGGCCCTACGCCCGCCGCTACGCCCCGACCGCCGCCACGCGGCTTCCCGAGGATTTCGCGACGCGGCGGCGGGCGTTGGCGGCGGGGACCCTGGAGGCCCTGCCGATCCCCTGAGCCGAGGCGCGGGGTCACACGGCGTTCAGGGATCGTCGAAAACCCGCTGTGGGCGCGGCGGGCCGCCGGCGGAGCGCACCAAACGCTCGGCCATACGGACCCGGACGCCGCTCGACGGGCGCTGCCCGGCCCGGAGATCGAGCGCGACCGGCCCGCTCTTTTCAAACTCCAGGATCACCTGAGCCGGCGCGGTTTCGGTCCAGAGCGCCTTGGGCGCGCCGATCACCAGCACGCCGTCGCCTTCGGGGCCG
>JBCCTM010000281.1:0-4328 GCA_039198535.1 Pseudomonadota bacterium | reverse complement strand
CGCGCGCCTCATCCAGCGCTTTGCGCACT
Organism: Pseudomonadota bacterium; assembly: GCA_039198535.1. Taxonomy (GTDB): domain Bacteria; phylum Pseudomonadota; class Alphaproteobacteria; order Rhodobacterales; family Rhodobacteraceae; genus JALEGB01. The sequence continues at coordinate 4,299 of JBCCTM010000281.1, read as the reverse complement.
TGCTTTCGCAACGCGTCGACGGTGAGCTTGGGGTCGTTGAGGCTTTTCGGGCCAGCCTCCGCGCGCCAGGTCGCCTCTTGCGCGGCGCGGGTCGCAGGGTCGCTGTCGAGATAAGCCTTGAACAGTTCCCGCTCGATTTCCTTGGGTTCTCTTTCCCAACTCAGTTCGACGGCGCGTTTTTCGAGCTCCCACAGCAGATTAAGGTCGCGCTCTGGGTCTGGATCGGGCCGCCATTGCAGATCCGCCTCTTCCGAGAGGATGAAGAACGGGCCCGCGCGCGCGCCGATCGATAAGCAGTAGAGTTCCAGATACTCCCGCGCTTCATCGGCTGTCTTCAAGCGCAACGCAGCGGTCTCGGCGGCGTCGATAAACACGCGTTCGTTCAATTGAGGCAGCAGCGTGCTCCGGCCGTTCAGCAGCAGCGCCGTGTTCTTTTCGGCGGCTTCGGGGCGTTCATCGACAAGCGCGAGTACGCGTCCGCCGCGGCCACCGCCCGCCGCCCCGTCCGCCGCAGTTGGCGGCGTCTCTAGACGCAAATCATACAACGCATAATCCGGATAGCAGGATAGCGCCGCGCGGCGACAGGCGACGATTGTCCCGCTGAGATCCGCCAGCAGTCGCCGCTGCGGCTCATGCCGGAGCCGGGCCGCCACATGGCGCTCGGCCTCATCGGGTTCCGTGTCGATCCAGTTCCAGCGCGTCAGCATGCGCCCTCGCCCCCGCTTTCCGACTCATCGCGTTATAACGAATGCGCCGGGATGCGTCCGGGCTTTCCGAGCCGCCCTTGCGATATCGGCTCCGTCGCTATCGGCGCGGCGGGCCGCTATTTGAGCCGGTCGAGCATGGCGCGGTCGGTGTAATTCGGCTTCATGGGCACCGCGGTGATCCAGCCCTCCGCGCAGAGGCGCACATCTTCCTCCGCGCCGGCGGAGAAATTGTCGTGGGCGTGGGCGATCCAGTAATAGCGTCGTCCAAAAGGGGAGCTGCGCTCTTCCGCGTGGAAGCCGCCCTTGGTGCGTCGGCCTTGGGGCGCGTAGCGCAAGGGCTTGGCTTCGGCGGCCGGCGTTGGGGGGAAGTTGACGTTGAAGAAGAGGTCTTTCTCCCACGCCACCTCGGCCAGGAGCTTGCGCACCGCGGCCGCGCCATGACCGCGCGCGGCGTCGAACAGCTCCGCGTCTGGCAGAAAGCTCCCATCTTCGGCGCGCCGAAAATATTGGCTGAGCGCGATGGCTTTGTAGCCGTGCAGCGCCCCCTCGATGGCGCCGCCAACGGTGCCGGAATAAACCGCGTCCTCCCCGATATTGTGGCCGCGATTGACGCCCGAGATCACGAGGTCGGGTTTGCACTCCGCCATGAAGCCGTAGAGCGCCAACAACACGCAATCGGCCGGGGTTCCGCGTACGGCGAAGCGCCGGGGCCCGAGCTCTTCGAATTGCAGCGGTTGCGTGAAGCTGATGGCGTGGCTCACGCCAGATTGCTCAAAGGCGGGGGCGACGGTCCAAACCTCGCTTGGCCCGCCGATCTCTTGAGCGACCTCGGCGGCGATGGCTTCTGCGACGGCGAGGCCCGGCGCGGTGACGCCGTCGTCATTGGTCACGAGAATGCGCATGATCTGTCTCCTCCATCGCGGTCGGCGCGCTTAGGGCGCGCCACGGGCCGCTCGTCTCCCAAGGCGCAAGGTAGGTCAAGGCGCGCGCGCCGCCGCGTCCGATGGTGTTTTCAGCCGGTCCGTCGCGCTTTGGTCGCGCGTGGCGCGCTTCGGGGCGCGCCATGACGCCGGCGTCGCGGTTGCAGGCCGCGATCGAGGTGCTTCAACGCTACGCCGCGACGCCTGGCGCACGATTGGAGCCGCTCTTGAAGGCTTGGGCGCGGGGCGCGCGCTACGCTGGATCATCCGATCGCGCGGCGGTGGCGGATCTGGCCCATTCGGCGCTGCGGCGATGGGGGTCGGCGCGGATCGACGGCAAAAGCGGCTTTGAGGGACGGGACGCCGCCCTTGGGGCGCTGCGGCTGGAGGGGGTGTCGATGCATGCGCTTGAGGCGCTGATTGAGAACGACCTTCGAGGCTACGGGCCGAGCCCGCTCAGCGCCGCCGAGCGCGCGCGACTGGAGACGCTGCCGGGCCGCGCGGCGCAGGCTGCGGAGACCGCCCCCGATCTTCCCGCCTGGCTGAAGCCCTTGTTCGCCGAAAGCGGGCTGGACCCCGCCGCTGAAAGCGCGGCGTTGGCGCGGCGAGCGGCCTTCGATCTGCGCGCCAATACGCTGCGAGCCGGCCGTGAGGCGGCGGCGCAGGCTCTGGCGATGGACGGGGTTGAGACGGAACTCGGCCCTTACGCGCCCACGGCGCTGCGCGCGAGGGGCGTGGGCGATCAAGCGCGCCCGAAGCTCCGGGCGTTGCGCGCGTATCAAGAGGGGCTCGTGGAGCCGCAAGACGCCGCGAGCCAGGCCATCGCTCTGCTGACGGCGGCTTTCGCCCCCGAGGGCGGCCGCGTGCTCGACGCCTGCGCAGGCGGCGGCGGCAAGAGCCTGGCGATCGCGGCGGCGCTCCCGACCGGAGCCGCGGTCGAGGCCTATGATGTGAACGCGAAACGTCTTCGCGGCGCGGTCGAGCGTTTCGCGCGGGCGGGCTTGACGGGCGACCACCCGAGCGACCGCGGGCGGGCGCGGTTCATCGATCAGGCGGAGCTCGGGCGCCGTGCGGGCGGCTTCGACGTCGTCCTGGTCGACGCCCCCTGTTCGGGGTCCGGCGCTTGGGCCCGCGAGCCCGACGGGAAATGGCGGCTGACGCTTGAGCGGCTGCAGACCCTCGCCGCGGCTCAGCTTGAGGCGCTGACGCTTGGCGCGGCGGCGGTTCGGCCCGGCGGCGCGCTGCTCTACGCCACATGCTCGCTGCTGGCGTGTGAAAATGGCGCAATGGTGCGCCGCTTTCTAGAGGCGCAGCCTCAGTTTGAGCCCGTGTCTCTGGCGGGCGCCTGGGGCCGAGCGGCGCTCGACGGCGCGCCGCCTCGATCGCGAGCAGGTCCTGTTTCCGAGAGTGCGTCGGCGGAGGCGCAGTTCACTCCACACGGCAACGCGACGGACGGGTTCTATATCGCGGCTTTGCGGCGACAGGGGCGGCGTTAACCGTTCATTAACGCCTTGCGCCGTGCATGGCAGGCGTTAAGCGAGACTTTGGGGGAAGGGTCGCTTGTGGAGAGAGCGCCCCATGACGCACGCCGCGCAGCCGCAGGGTTGGCGATCCGTCTTAGAGATCAGCGCAGACCGGGGCGGTCTGTCTGAAGCCAATCCAGCCCGTGACCCGTCGCCTGAACGCCAATCCGAGGGCGAAGGCGCGCCGCCGGAGGCCGAAGGCGCGTCGCATGGAGCGGGACCCGCAGGATATGGGGCGGACCGGGCGCCGTCTCCGCCGCGTGGGCGCGCCTCTCCGTCTCCGCGGGAGCCGGTTTCCGAGGCGGTAAACGGCCCGCTCAGTCGCGCGCTCGCCAAAGCCCGGGTGGCGACGGCTGAGGCGCGGGGGCTCCGGGATCAGATAGGCGATGAGCCCGACGATCGGCGTGGGACGGCGGAGCGACCCCAACGGCGCCGTTTGCGGCGGCGTGGACGCCCCGCCCAGAGCGCCCCTCCGTCTGCGGATCAGCCGCGCGCCGCCGGGCGCGAAGATCTCGCCGCTCCGCACCTCGGCGAGGGCGATGAGGCGGCCACCCATTCGGCCGAGCTCGCCTCATCCATTGCTGCGGCGGATGAGCGGTATGTTCTCCCCGGTTGGGCGGCTGCGGGGGCCGGCGTGCTGGGGGTGGGGTGCGCGGCGCTTGCGGCCGAGGCGGGGGGCGGGCCCTGGAGCATTGGCCTCCTGAGCGCCGCCGCCGGGATGGGTGGCCTCGGCGCCTATGGCTTGGCGGAAAGAATGACCGGCCGCCGAGCCGGCCGCGTCGCCCCGGACCTGACACAGGGGTTCAAAACCGTTTTCGACACGGCCCCTGAGATCGCCGCCTTGGTGGACAGGGCGGGCCGCGTTCAAGCGTTGAATGGGGCCGCGCGGGCCGAAATCGCCCGGAGAGACCTGCGGGGACCGCTTAAGGCGTCGGATCTCCTGGTGGGCGAATTCCGCGATCAGACGCAGGCGGAGCCGCATCGCGTGGTGTTTGAAGTGCTCAGGGCGGCCTTCACCGCCTGGGACGCCGAAAGGGGCGCGGCTCCGGCGAATATGGCGGAGCGTCGCGGAGAGGACACGAGACATCTGCCCGGCGGATGGACGATCTCCGCTTTCGCCATGGGCCCAGATCACGCCGTATGGCGCGT
>JBCCTM010000280.1:0-4347 GCA_039198535.1 Pseudomonadota bacterium | reverse complement strand
TCGGAGATGATGGGCGTCTCCGCGCAAGACAACAGCATCCATCTGGCGGTCGCTGTGTGGAATTGGGGCGCGTATTACGGCGAAGCGCGCACCAAGGGCGCGCGGCTTGATTTGGCGAAGTGGCGTCGCCCTGCCCCGGATACGATCCCATGCAAGGCCAAGGCGGCCGGCCTCTATATGATTTGCACGCTCTCCAAACATGAGGCGGAGCGTAAAGGATATTCGGACGCGCTGATGCTCGATTACCGCGGCTATGTCGCCGAGGCGACGGGGGCCAATGTGTTCTTCGTGAAGGACGGCAAGGTCCACACGCCGACGCCGGATTGCTTTCTCGACGGGATCACGCGGCAGACCGTGATCGGCTTGTTGAAACGCAATGGAGTCGAGCTGATCGAACGGCACATCGAACCTGAAGAAATGGAAGAGTTCGAGCAGTGCTTCCTCACAGGGACCGCCGCCGAGGTGACGCCCGTCTCGGAGATCGGCCCGTATCGTTTTGACGTGGGCGCGCTCACTCGAGACCTTGCTGGAGAATATGACGCGCTGGTTCGAGCTGGCGCGGCTTGAAGACTGGCGTCAGATGGCGTGTTTTCGCCGGGGGGTCTCCAAAAGGACTTGCTCCGGTCGAAAACGGTGACCAAGTTGCTTTGTGTGTTGGCTGTGCGATCCACCGCATCGGCCCGTCCAAATGAAGAGGCGACGCCATAAACACTCAGATCGACCAGAGCCGTGAGCCCGTGCGTGACCCGATATCCGACGCGACCGTCGGCAGATCCGCGCCGGAAACAGATCCGCAAAATAGCGATCAGGCGGCCAAGGTGGATCGGCCGGACGCCGATCCGGAGGCGGAACAAGCGCGGCTCGATGCGGTTCTCGCCCTTTTGGACGACGAAAAAGCCGAAGATGTCGTGGCGATCGATCTCCGCGGTAAGGCGGCGATGTTCGACTTCATGGTGATCGCGTCGGGTCGCTCCTCCCGGCATGTCGGCGCCATCTGTGAAAAGATGATCGAAGCGTTCAAAGGCTGGGACGGCCCTGCGCCCCGCGCGGAGGGGCTGGATAATGGCGATTGGGCGTTGATCGACGCGTCGGACATCGTGGTGCACGTCTTCCGCCCTGAAGTCCGCGAGTTCTACGATCTTGAGAAAATGTGGGCTCCGAAGACGCAAGGCGCGGCCCTTAAGCCAGAGGTCGCGTCCGGAGCAAGTGGCGGCGCGACGTAGAGCGCGCGCGACCACCGGAAGCGTTCCATGCGGGTGATCATCGCGGCGATTGGCAAACTTCCCGCCGGACCCGAGCGGGAGCTGATTGACACCTATATCGCCCGAACGGACGCCATCAGCGGCGTCACGCGGCTGGGGCCGGTCGAGGTCGCCGAGATCAACCCAAAGCCCGCCGAGCGCACGCCGGCCGCTGAAGCGCGGCTCCTCGACGCGGCGTTGCGCGATGCGGCGCCAAGGATCGCCCTTGACGAGCGCGGCGTCGCTCTGGGCAGCGCCGCCTTCGCGAAACGGCTGGAAGCCTGGCGGGATGACGGCGCGCGTCGGCTGGGCTTTGTGATCGGCGGCGCGGACGGGTTGGATCCTGATCTCGGGGCGGGGGCGGATTTCAGGCTGAGCCTCGGCGCGATGACCTGGCCCCATGCGCTGGCGCGGGTGATGCTGACCGAACAGCTCTACCGCGCGGCGTCCATTCTGGCGGGCGGCCCCTACCACCGTGAAGGCGCGCCGAGCGGGCGCAAACGGCGGTAGGGCGCGACGGGGCGTAAATCTAAAATTAACGTGAAGAATTGACCTGTTAACGCGTCTCTGCGCGCCGCCGATGGGCTTGGCGCGTCACGGGCGTGTTGGACCGACGGGGTGAGCGATGGACGATCGATCGGAAGCGGCCCAGCCGGGGCCCGTGGTGCTGTGCATTCTCGACGGGTGGGGCCTGCGCGAAGAGACGGACGGAAACGCCGTGGCGCAAGCGCGGACGCCCGCCTATGACGCCCTCCGCGCCGCCGCGCCTCCCGTCAGTCTCCGCACCAGTGGCGAGGATGTGGGCCTTCCGCCCGGGCAAATGGGCAATTCCGAAGTGGGCCACATGAATTTGGGCGCTGGGCGCGTGGTTTGGATGGACCTGCCCAAGATCGACCGCGCCATCGAGACCGGAGCCTTTGCGGGCCGACCGGCTTTCGCGGAATGGCGGCGGAGCCTGACTGCGACCGGCGGCGCGGCGCATCTGCTTGGCGTCCTGTCGCCCGGCGGCGTGCACGCCCATCAGCGGCATATGGCGGCGGCGGCGCGCCTTCTCGCCGATGAGGGCTTGGCCGTGCGCCTCCATTTGTTCCTCGACGGCCGCGATGTCGGGCCGACCACGGCGCTCGACTGTTGGCGCGCGTTAGAAGCGGATCTCGACGGCGCGCCGGGCGTTCAGATCGCCACGGTGTCCGGGCGCTTCTACGCCATGGACCGCGACACACGCTGGGAGCGCGTCGCGCTGGCCCATGCCGCCATCACCGCGGGCGAGGACCATGGCGGGCCTTTGGCGACGGATCCGGCGGCCGCCATCGCCGAAGCCGCCGCCCGCGGCGAGACCGATGAGTTCGTCACGCCGACCGTGATCACGGGGTATGGCGGCGTCGCGCCCGAAGACGGCGCTTTCATGCTGAATTTCCGAGCCGATCGCGCGCGGGAGATCTTGAGCGCCCTGCTCGACCCTGCGTTCGACGGCTTTGAGCGAAGAAGGCCGGCGATGACGGGGCCAGCGCTCGGCATGGTCTCGTATTCCGACGCCCTCGACGAATTTATGCCCGCCGTTTTCCCCGCCGAGACGATCGTGAACGGGCTCGGCGAATGGGCGTCCGCGCAGGGCCTCCGTCAGATGCGCATCGCTGAGACGGAGAAATACCCGCATGTGACGTTCTTCTTCAACGGCGGGCGGGAGACGCCTTGGCCGGGGGAGGAGCGTCATCTGGCTCCGAGCCCCAAGGTCCGCACCTACGATCTGGCGCCGGAAATGGCGGCGGCGGAGGTGTCCGAGCGCTTGAATGCGGCGATCCTCGAGGGCGGCTACGAGCTGATCGTCGTGAATTTCGCCAATCCCGACATGGTCGGGCACACCGGTTCGCTGGAGGCGGCGATCGCGGCGGTCGAGAGGGTGGATGTGGCGCTCGGCCAAGCCGTCGCGGCGGTGCGCGCGGCGGGCGGCGCGATGATCGTGACCGCCGATCACGGCAATTGCGAAATGATGGTGGACCCGGCAAGCGGCGGGCCCCACACGGCGCACACCACCTTGCCCGTGCCGCTGGCGCTTGTGGACGCCCGACCTGGAGAGGCGGGTCGCTGGCGGCTCGCCGACGGAGGCCGACTGGCCGACGTGGCCCCGACGCTGCTGGCCCTGCTGGGGGTTCCAGCGCCGGTGGACATGACCGGGCGTTCGCTGCTGGAGGCTGTGGACGGATGAGACCGCGCTTCGCGACAGCGCCGCCCCTGGCGCTTGCTTTGGCGCTGTCCGCGTTCAACCAGAGCGTCGCCCAGGGCGCGGATCCCGTATCGGAGGCGCGTCGCGCCGAAAGGGCGCTGGAGGCGGCGGAACGTGTGGCGGCCACCGCCGAGGCGCGCGCCGCGGCCCGCGTCGCGGAGACGGCGGCCCATGGCGCGCTCCTCAGCCGGCTCGGCCGCAGCGTCGTGGCGCAAGAGCGACGTTTGGCGAAGGCGCGGGCGGACTTGGACGATCGTCGGCGAGAGGCGGCGGCGGCTAAGGTGCGGATCGCCGCAGCCCGGGAGGAGCTCTTGCGCTTTGCGGCGGCCGCGCATCGCGCGGGTCGCGAACCCTTGCCCGCGCTACTGGCCCATCCCGACAGACCCTTGGACGCGGCCCGCGCCGCGGCGGTGGGGCGGCGCCTGGCGGTTCTTTTGGCGGAGCGCCAAGCCAGGGCGCGCCGGGCCGCCGCAACCCTTTCCGAGCGGTTGGCCGCGACCGAGCAGGCCGAGATCGCCGTTCGCCGTGAGTTGGCTGGCGTGATGCGGCAAGCGGAGCGCCTCGCCCAGGCGCAAACTCGGGCCCAAGCGGCCGCCGAGCGGGCTTCGGTCGATGCGGAGGCGGCCCGCGCGCGGGCGCGGCTTCTGGCGCGCACAGCCACCGATCTGCGCATGCTCGCCGACGCCCTCACCGCAGCCGCGCCGTCGAGCGTCCCGGAGAAGCCCGTCGACGCCGAGCGGAGCGGCTCTCCACAGGGCGTCGAACCTTCCGTTGCGCCTGCTGGACAGGAGGATCAGGCGCGGCCGTCTCCGGCGCAGCCCTCCGTCGCGGCGCCCCCACTGTCGGAAGAAGGGCGTGTGGAACGCCCCATCGACGCGGGGC
>JBCCTM010000279.1:0-4348 GCA_039198535.1 Pseudomonadota bacterium | reverse complement strand
TGGGCGAGAGCTCGGCGCGTCTCCTCGCCCGAACCTACGGCGATTGGCCGACCTTTGAGCGCGCCATGGCGGCGGCGGCTTCGGAGATCGCCGCGGCGGAGGACGCGTGGGAGAGCGCTCGACAGACGGCGCTACAGAGCGCCCAAGACTGCGCCCAAGACGGCGCCCAAGACAGCGCCCAAGACAATGCCCAAGACAACGCGGCGGAGAAGGCCGATGAGCCCGCGCTCACTCTGGTCGAGCCTCAGCCGGACACGCCGCCCGCGAAAGCCGCCTCAGCCAAGCTGCGTTACGACAAGATCGAGGGCGAGGCCTGGCGGGGCCTCTTGGATATTGATGGCGTTGGCGCTGTGATGGCGCGGGCTGTGGTGGCCTTCTTCGCCGAGGAGAGGAGCCGAGAGATCGTCGGGCGGCTGGTGGCGGAACTTGAGGTCTCGCCCGTGGAGGCGCCGGCCGCCGAGGGCGCGCCGCTCTCGGGCCTCACAGTGGTGTTCACCGGCAAGTTGGAGCTGATGAGCCGCGCTGAGGCGAAAGCGCGGGCCGAGGCGCTGGGGGCCAAGGTCTCCGGATCGGTGTCGAAGCAGACGGGCTTGCTGGTGGCGGGGCCGGGCGCGGGATCGAAGCTGAAAAAAGCCGCGGAGCTGGGCGTGCGCGCCATTGATGAGGCGCAATGGGTGGAGGTCGCCGAAGGCCGCCTCGGGCTCGATGCGATCGGCGAGGCTGGCGCCGACGCTGAGGAGAGCGCCGCGGCGGATCAGGACGCTCCGTGAGCGACGCCCGCCCGACCACAGACGCGAGCGCCTCCGCCGAAGCGGCGCCGTCGCCGCGGCCCGACGCGCTGTTCCCGCTGTTCGCGCCGCTCAACACGCTGCCGGGGATCGGGCCGAAGAACGCCAAGCTCTACGAGAAGTTGGCCGGCGGCCCGACCCTGCGGGACCTGCTGACCCTCGCGCCCACCGGGATCATCGACCGCACCAAGCGCCGGAGCGTGCAAGGGGCGCTGGAGGGGGCGGTGGTGACCGTGGAGGTCCTGATCGGGAGCCACCGGCCGCCGCCGGGCCTGCCGCGCAAGGGCGCGAGCCGGCCCTATCGCATCGCCGTGCAGGATGCGGAGGTGGATTTCACGCTCGTCTTCTTCAATGGCCGCAAAGACTATCTGGAAAGTTTGGCGCCCGAAGGCGCGCGGCGCGTCGTGAGCGGCAAAATCGAGTTCTTCGACGGCATGATCCAGATGGTCCATCCGGATCACGTGGTCCCGCCCTCGGAAGCGGAGGCGATCCCAGCTGTGGAGCCGGTGTACCCGCTCACCGCCGGGGTGTCGCTCCGCATGCTGGCCAAGGTGATGGCCCCGGCGCGCGAGGTCTTGGCGCAGACGGAGCTGCCCGAATGGCTCGACCCGGCGCTGGTGAAGCGGGAGCGCTGGTCGCCCTGGCGGGACGCTCTCGGATCTTTGCACAGGCCCGCCGGTCCCGCGGATTTGGAGCCGTCGGCCGCGCCCCGGCGTCGGCTCGCCTATGACGAGCTGTTGGCGCACCAACTCGGCCTCGCCCTCGCCCGGGCGCAGGCGCGGCGTGGGCGGGGCGCGCCCACGGCGGGGGATGGGCGTCTGCGCGAGCGTCTGCTGCGCGCGCTTCCCTATCAGCCCACGGGCGCGCAGATCCGCGTGATCGGCGAGATCGAGGCCGATATGGGCCAGGCGCTGCGCATGATGCGGCTGCTGCAGGGAGATGTCGGCGCCGGTAAAACGCTGGTGGCGTTCATGGCCATGCTGATCGGCATCGAGGCCGGCGGCCAAGCGGCGCTTATGGCCCCGACGGAGATCCTCGCGCGCCAACACGCCACGGGTCTCGCCAGCTTGGCGGAGGCGGTGGGCGTCACCGTCGAGACCTTGACCGGCCGCGATAAGGGGCGCGTGCGCGAGGATAAACTTGAACGCTTGGCGGGCGGCCAGATCGATGTGCTGATCGGCACCCACGCCTTGTTCCAAGACGACGTTCATTTCCACGATCTGCGCTTGGCCGTGATCGACGAGCAGCACCGCTTTGGCGTCGCGCAGCGCATGGCGCTGTCCGAGAAAGGCGCGCGGCGCCCCGCCCCCGACGCTTTGGTGGGGAACGTCGTCGGTGGTGGCCAGGGCCAGGGCCAAGACGAGGGCCAAGACGAGGGCCAAGACGAGGGCCAGGGCGATGGCCAAGACGAGGACCAGGGCGAGGACCAGGGCGATGGCGAGGGCCAGGGCCAGGGCGATGGCGAGGGCGAAGGCGCGGCGGATGTCCTCCTCATGAGCGCGACGCCGATCCCACGCAGCCTAGCGCTGGCGCAATACGGCGATCTCGACATCTCCGTGCTCGATGAGAAGCCGCCGGGGCGCCAGCCGGTGGAGACCAGGCTTGTCTCGCTCGAGCGCTATGAGGAGGTGGCCGCCGGGTTGAAACGGGCGGTGGAGGGCGGGGCGCAGGCCTATTGGGTCTGCCCGCTGGTGGAGGATAGCGAAGTCTCTGATCTTGCGGCGGCGGAGGCGCGCGCGCGGGCGTTGGGCGTGACGCTCGGCGCGGAGGCGGTGAGCTTGGTGCATGGCCGCATGGCGGGGCCCGAGAAAGACGCCGCCATGGCGCGCTTTGTGTCGGGCGAGGCGCGGGTGCTGGTGGCGACCACGGTGATTGAGGTGGGCGTGGATGTGCCCAACGCGTCCCTGATCGTGATTGAGCATGCGGAGAAGTTCGGGCTCGCCCAACTCCACCAATTACGCGGACGCGTCGGCCGCGGGGCTAAAGCCTCCCATTGCCTGTTGCTCTATGGCGGGCCGCTTTCCGAGGCGGGGCGGGCGCGGCTCACCATCATGCGGGACAGTGAGGACGGGTTTCGCTTGGCGGAGGAGGATCTGCGGCTTCGGGGCGCGGGCGATCTCCTGGGCGTGAAGCAATCCGGCTTGCCCGATTTCAAGATCGCCGATCTCGAGCGCCAAACCGAGTTGATGAAGATGGCGCAGGACGACGCGCGTCTGACGCTCGGGCGAGACCCGACGCTCAGCGGTCCGCGCGGCCAAGCGCTGCGCCTCTTGCTGCATCTCCATGACCGAGACGCCGCCGCGGCCTTCCTCGGCGGCGGCTGACCGATCCAGCGCGCGCCGCCGGCAGGCCCTTCCGCTTAGGTTAGAAGCCGGGACGCCGCGGCAGGACCATACGGGCCAAATCGGATGGATAGGGCGCGTCCGCCATCCAATCGTCCGGGCCGCACCATTGCCGATACGCCGCCCAAACCGCGCGCCAAGCGTCCGAATTTACGCTGGAGCAAAGCGGCGGCGCAAAGGCGCCTTCCTGCAGGTCAAGCGCGGCCATCCATTTCTGAACGGCGGCGCATAGTCCGGCCGCGGCCGGCGCATTGCGCGGCCCCTTAATTTCCGCGACCCCCCACCTTCCGACCGCGGGCTGCAGCTCAAAGACGGCGCAGGCGCCCTCCGCGTCGACCCGAAAGAACATGCGGCTGTCGACAAAAGGCGATAGCGCGAACTGTCCGAGGCAGTTGCGGAGGCGCTGACCCTCTTCTTCTATGCGCTGCGGATGCAGCAGCGGTGTGAAGCTGGCGCCCGCCACCCGGGTGCGGCTTTGCAGGAACACGGGCAGAGTGAGGATGCGCAGCTCTGGATCAAGCAAGACGTCGAAGAACCACATCTTGGCCTGTCGCAGCGCGTGCCGGTGCGCCATCGTCGGCGCCCAGGGCTCGGTGATGTGGCGCGAGGCCGGGAGGTGAGGGCGGAGCGAGTGGAAAGCGAACAGCCAAAGGAGGCGCGGGTTGGCGCGCGTCTCCGCGGCCTTTTTCTCGCAAAACCAGGGCAGCAGCTCGGGCGGCGCGGCTGTCGCCGCTCGGAATAAACGGCGCAACCAGGGCCGCGCATGCCCGCTCGGCGGCGCCCGCCGAGACAACGCCGAATACAGCTCGGGCGCGGGCTCTCGGTAGGGAAGGCGCGCTGGGATCGCGCCGGGCAGGTCTCTTGCGGTGAAGCGGTAGAGAAACAGCGGGATGTCGAGCGCTTCGGCGATCGCGGCGCGCTTGGCGCCTGTGCGCGCGAGCCAAGCCGCCTCGCCGCGCTGCTCGGGCGGGCGTCGTCGATCGGCCATGGCCACGCAGGCGGCGGGAAAGCTCTCCGCTAGCTCGCCGTGGCGTGGATGCCCGTCGAAAAACCGCTGCAAGGCGGGTCTCATCCGGGCTGGGAAGTGCAGCAAACGGCGCTCCGTCAGGCTGGAGCGCGGCTCTCGTTCGCCGCATGCGCGCGCCGCGGCGCTGGCTCGTCGGTGGCGCGAAGCTTCCTCTCGAGGCGATATCGCCCTGTCGCGCGGCCGCATTGGCG
>JBCCTM010000278.1:0-4371 GCA_039198535.1 Pseudomonadota bacterium | reverse complement strand
GCTGCGCACCGGCGTCAGGTCCTCCCGCTTCAGCCAAATCTCCGCGCCGTAGCGCTCGGAGAGAAAGGTGTTCCGCTGCAGCGGCGTGGGCGCCAGCACGTCACGGAGCGCTTGCGCCGCCACGGCCACTTGCTCGCGGAAATTGGCGGGAGAGGGTCGATCATTCATGCCGCGCGTTATCCGCCGCGGCCGCCCGCGCCGCAAGGGCCGCCGCCCGCAACGGTCCCCCGCCGCGACTTTTAGGGCTCGGCCTCGCTTCCAGGCTCCGTCTCACCTCCACGCTCCGCCCAACGCCGCGCCGGGCCCGCCACGCCCGCCAGCGCGCCGGGCCGCAGCTCCAGCGCCAGCACCCGCTTTGGATTGGTGGGCTCGGGGAAAGCGATCGGCTCGGCGAGCGCGCGTCGGAAGCCGAAGCGGCGATAGTAGGGCTCGTCGCCCACCAGCATCACGGCGCGCCACCCCAGGTCGCGGGCCCGCTCCAAGCTCTCCAAGATCAGCTGCGCGCCGAGCCCCTCGCTTTGCCGCGTGGGGTGCACGGCGATGGGGCCCAGCAACAACGCCGGCGCGCCGGGCGCCGGGTCGCCCAAGCGGATCGGCCAAGAGCGCACCGCGCCGATCACGGTCTGATACTCATCCCGCAGCACCAGGCACAGCGCGGCGATGGGCGGCGCGCCGATGCGCAGGCGGTAGGAGGACAGGCCCGTCCGTCCGGGCCCGAAGGCGAGGTCATAGAGCGCCTCGACCTCATCGAGATCGTGTTCCGCCTCTGGCGTCAGCGCGGGGCCGGGCGGCGCGTTGTCCGAGGTGGCGTTCATGACCGTTGACCGGGCGTCTCGAGCGGAGCTCGCGTCTTCCAAGGACCGGCATGCGGTCGTTAAGCTCGGGCTCCTAGCGGATGTCCGCACATGCCGCCAGCGCCGACGCGGGCGAGAGGAGGCCTGAGAGCATGTTTTACCGGCCAAGGGACGCGGATCACGGGCTGCGCCACAATCCGTTCAAAGCCCTGGTGGCGCCGCGCCCCATCGGATGGGTGTCGAGCCGGGACGCCGAGGGCCGCGCCAATCTGGCCCCGTTCAGCTATTTCAACGCGTTCGGCGACGCGCCGCCATTGCTGGGCCTGGCGTTCAACGGTGTGAAGGACGCCGACGGCGCGCGGAAAGACACCTTGAGCAACATCGAGGCGACCGGCGTGTTCGCCGTCAATCTGGTCTCGGCGGCGTTGGGCGACGCCATGAACGCGACGTCGGGGCGTTATCCGGCCGAGCTCGATGAGTTCGAGCATGCGGGCTTGGAGAAAGCGCCCTGCCGCGAGATCGACGTCCCCCGCGTCGCGGCGAGCCCCGCCGCCTTCGAATGCCGCCTCTGGCGCGTGATCTCCCTACCCGCCTGGGGCCCCGAGCACCGTGCGGATCTGGCCATTGGCGAGGTGGTGGGCGTGCATATCGACCCGGCGGTGATCGCCGACGGCCGGGTGGACGTCACGCGCTACCGGCCCCTCGCGCGGCTCGGCTATCGGGATTACGCGGCGATCGACGCGGTGTTTCAGTTGACCCGACCGGAGTGAGGCCTCTCGCGGCGGCGCGCGCCGCGACACAGCCGCGTAAGCGCGTGGAAACCGCTTGACGGGGCTGTCCCGATCGAGGCCCATAATTTGCTTGTGAAGGAAGCAGTGGCGCTGTGTCAGCGTCGTAAGGCGCTCTCGACCCCGTGTCCAAAGACGGCAGCATCTCCAAGAACGCATTCCGCATCGCATCGCCGGTGGGGCCGCTGCCGCAGGGCTTGAGCGGATGGCTCGCCCGCATTGCGGACCGGGCCTCCAACAAAGCGGATCGGCGCGATCTCCCGTTCCATCCCGAGTTGCAGGCGGCCTGGGCGGACGCGCCGCCGACGCTGCTGGCGGATTTGCATTCGGATACGCTGCTCTGGGGGGTCGATCCCTGGCGAGCGCGCTCCGGCGGGCACATGGATTTGCCGAGGCTGTTCGAGGCGCGGGTGGGCCTGCAGGTGTTCGGCGGGCCGACTTGGACGCCCCTGCCCATGAGCAATAGCGAGCAGGCGCTCTGCGTCTCCTGCGAGAGCATCGATCAGACCAACGCGCTGTTTCCCTCAGACTGGATTGACCGGGTGAGGCGCAGCAAGGCGGTGCTGCGCCGTCGGCGCGCGCATCGCCTGGCGGAGCGCTTCCACATGATGCGTCAGGCGGATCTTGAAGGCCGTTTGCGCGCGATCTTCAACGCCGCCGATCTCGATGGGTTGCGCGTCGCCAACGCCGCGGGCGATCCCGGCCCGGCCGCGCCCCTCGGGGTGATGCTGAGCCTGGAGGGGCTGCATTGGATCGAGCCGGACGACCCTGACGCGTTGGTCGAGGCGGAGGTGCGCGATTTGCGCGCCGCCGGCTACCGCATGATCGCGCCCACCCATCGCTTCTCCAACGGGCTTTCGGGCGCGAGCGAAGATTGCGAGGGCCGCATGGGCCTCTCGCGCGCCGGCCGAACCATGATCCGCGCCTGTTTTGACGAATGCGTCGCCGTCGATCTCGCCCACGCCTCCCCGGCGGCGATCCGGGAGGCGGCGGGGCTGGCGCTGACCCATCCCTCCGGGGCGCGGCCTTTGGTGGTGAGCCATGCGGGGATCCGCGGAGCGCATCCGGTGCCGCGGAATTTGCGCGCCGCCGATGTGCGGGCGGTGGCCAGCACGGGCGGCGTCATCGGCGTCGGCATGTGGCGCGAGGCGGTGGGCTTCGCAGAAGACGACCCTTTCGAGACGAAGATCAAGCGCATCGTCGACGCTTTCGCCGCGGCGCGAGACGCCCTGACGGATCCGGATTTCGCCGAAGAAATGATCGACCGTTATGGCTCATACGATCCGGCCGATCACCTGGCGCTCGGCTCAGATTTCGACGGGGCGACCAACACGCCCTTCGATGTGAGCGGTCTCAGTTGGTTGTTGGCGGCGTTGGCCCGGCGACAGACCGCGGCGGGCGCGCCGATGTTCCCGCCGGCGGCCCTCCGCAAAATCGCTGGGGAGAACATTAGGCGCGCGCTCCGAGGCGCTTTGGCCGACCCATCCGCCGCGGCGCAAGGCGAAGGGCTCTCGCCCGGTCAAACCCAGATCGCCGCCGAGTAGCGCCGTGCCATGGTCGACGTCTCCAGGGCCGGCGTCTCCAGGGTCGGCGTCTTCAGGGCCTGCGTCTCACAGGCAAGTTTCGGTTAACATCCCCCCGCCGGCCGCTTAACTTCCGCGCGGAACGATCAGGGGGAGACGCGCGCCATGAGCCCAGCAGAGACCAGCCCGGCGGGGACGCCGCAGAGGACGATGATTGGCGTCATCGGCGGCAGCGGCCTCTATGAAATCGACGGTCTCGAAGGCGCGGAATGGCGAACCGTAGCCTCCCCCTGGGGCGCGCCCTCCGATCAGATCCTCACCGGGACCCTCGACGGCGTGCCGATGGCCTTTCTGCCGAGGCATGGACGCGGCCATGTCCATTCGCCGAGCTCCATCAACTTCCGCGCGAATATCGACGCGATGAAGCGGATCGGCGTGACGGACATCTTCTCGGTCTCGGCCTGCGGCTCCTTCCGGGAGGAGATGGCCCCCGGTGATTTCGTGGTGGTCGATCAGTTCATCGACCGGACCTTCGCGCGGGAGAAGTCATTCTTCGGCGAGGGGCTGGTGGCCCATGTCTCCGTGGCGGAGCCGGTGTGCCCGCGTCTCGGCGCGGCGGCGCTTGAGGCGGCGCAGAAGGTCGGCGTGAAGGCGCATAAGGGCGGGACATACCTCGCGATGGAAGGCCCGCAATTCTCCTCACTGGCGGAGAGCAAGCTCTACCGGGAGGTTTGGGGCTGCCATGTGATCGGCATGACCAACATGCCGGAGGCCAAGCTCGCCCGGGAGGCTGAGATTTGCTACGCGACCGTCGCCATGGTCACCGATTACGACAGCTGGCATCCGGACCATGGCGAGGTCGATATCCAATCCATCATCCAGGTGATGCAAAGCAATGTGGCCAAGGCCAAAGCCCTGCTGGGCGCGGTGATCCCGGCCCTGGGCGCCACCCGCGAGCTGTGCCCCCAGGGCTGTGACCGCGCCTTGGAATATGCCGTGATCACCGCGCCCGAGAAACGCGACCCTGCGCTTCTGGCGAAACTCGACGCGGTGGCGGGCCGGGTTCTTTAAGTGACCGAAGCCCCGGGCCCGTCCGCCATCACTTTTGCAAGCCGCACCAAGGCGATCTCGATCTCGCAGACAAGCTGCCCGGTCTCCTCCACGTGGAACAATGAGAGCTCGCGCCCCTCGTCGAATGTGAAGGTGATCGCGCCGTCCTCGTCGAGGTCGCAATGGTCGCCGAGGTTGAGCGACAGGCGGGCGAGG
>JBCCTM010000277.1:0-4390 GCA_039198535.1 Pseudomonadota bacterium | reverse complement strand
GCGCGGCTCTTGCGCCGCGTTTGGAAGGCGTCGCCGGTGGGGGGGGGGGTCGACCCGCCGCGCCGCGCGCGCTATGTGCGCCGCAGACCCAAACGAACACGACCAAACGATCAAAATAAAGAGGCTTACCTATGCTCACCGTTGGCGCGACCCTTCCCGACGCGACGTTCGGCTCCCCCACCGCGGACGGACCCTCGCAAACCACCACGGCCGACGTCTTCGCGGGCAAGAAGGCCGTGCTGTTCGCTGTGCCCGGCGCCTTCACGCCCACCTGCCATCAGAACCACATGCCCGGCTTCGTGAAGAACCTCGACGCCTTGAAAGCCAAGGGCGTGGACGTGGTGGCCTGCGTCGCCGTGAACGATGTGTTCGTGGCGGGCGAATGGGCCAAAGCCTCCGGCGCCATGGGCGAGATCACCATCCTCGCCGACGGCGCGGCCGAGTTCACCAAAGCGGTGGGCATGGACATCGATCTTTCCGGCTTCGGCATGGGCGTGCGCTCCAAGCGCTACGCGGCGATCGTCGAGGACCGGGTGGTGAAGGCGGTGATGGTGGAGGAGAGCCCGGCCAACGCGGACGCCTCCAGCGCCGACGCCGTGCTCGCCGCGCTCTAACAAGCGCCAGCCGACCAGCGGTTGCGCGGCCATTAACGTCGTCTTGGCCGCGAGCCTCGATACTTCAGCCTTGGGATATGGGCTGAGGAGCAGGTTGTGGCTGAGACCACCGCTTCGCGTGTCGGCGCGCCGCTCGATCTGACGGCGCTCGACCGGATTGAGACTGGTGACGGGGGCCGTGGGGCGAGGGAGCCCCGCTTCGGCGAGGGACGCGTCGCCGAGCCGGTGGTGATCGACGTCGTGGCGGCGCCCAGCCGGTCGCGCGCCGAGCCGGCCGCGCGCGGCGTGACCCGTGACGAGACGCCGGCGCTCGTTCTTGGGTCCGAAGCGGCGCTGTCGTCGACGCCGGAGCCGGTCGCCTCGGCGGGCCTCCACTTTGGGTCCAAAAGGGCCGGCCGCGCTCACTTGAGGCGGGCGCGCGCCAACCGGCGGCCGCCCACTGTTCGATCGTCGCGCCTGCTTGGAACAGGCTCATACAGAGGTCGCTTCGGCATTGACGCGGCCTTGCGCAATCTCGGCCGCTGGCTCAGCCTGATCCGGAGCGGGGCCGAGGCGGGATCGGGGAGCGACAGGATGTCTGAGGCGAACGCTGTCGCGGATCGGGGCTGGGCCGATGCGCATGCGCCGAGCGCCGCGGCGTTCGAAGCCTTGGGATCAGAGGCGTTCGCCCGACTGCCCGAGCCGTTCCGAGCGTCCTGCGCCGGCGTGGCGATCCTTGTCCAGGAATGGCCCGATGAGGGCATGTTGCGCGCGCTGGAGTTGGAGAGCCCCTATGATCTTCTCGGCCTCTATGACGGGGTCGACCTAACCCAGGCCAGCGGTTTTGACGCGCCCACCGATCTCAACCGCATCTACCTGTTCCGCCGCCCCTTGCTCGACTATTGGGCCGAGCATGAGGAGACCCTCGGCCATCTGATCACCCATGTTTTGGTGCATGAGATCGGCCACCATCTGGGCCTCTCCGACGCCGACATGGAAGCCATCGAAGCCGCCGCACGCTAAAGCGCGGTCGCTCGCCCGTGGGCCGTTAATCGGGCCGCCGAGCCGTGAGGCGGACGCCGCCGAGGCGGCCGCCGGCGAGAAGGCTCGCGATGGTGCTGTAGAAGGCGTCGAGCGCGTCCGTGGTCTCGGCGCCATACACCGCCTCTCGCTCCGCACGCGCCGCCCGAAACGCCTCCAGCCGCGCGGCGGTGAAGGCCGCCCAATCGTCGGTCTGATCCTCAAAGACCACCGCCTCAAACCCCGCCTCCGCCAGCTCGGCGCGATAAGCCTCCTCGCTCGGAAGCGTGTTGGAGAACAACATCTCCCGCAGCGTCTCCGCCTCCGCGGCCGTCGGCTCGCCCCGGGCGTAGAGATCCTCCACATAGAGCCCGCCGCCGGGCCGCAGCGCCGCGAACAGCTTGGGGAACAGCGGCGCGCGGTCGGGGATGTGATAGAGCGTGAGCCAGGAGACCACGGCGTCGTAACTGCCCTGGTCGAGTTCCGTTTGCAGGATGTCGGCGCAGTGATGGACCACCTTCCCGGCCAGCCCTGAGCGCGCCGTCAGCGTCTCGGCGGCGGCGTGGAGGTCGGGCTGCAACTCCACCGCGTCCACCTGGGCGCCTGATTTGGCGGCGATCCAACGGGCGGGGCCGCCGAAGCCCGCGCCCACATCCAGAACGCAGGCGCCCTCGACGATCCCGAGCTCGGCGATGGCCCGGTCCACCGTTTCGGTGCCGTGGTAATGGAGCTGGTCGAACTGGCTGAGCGCGGTTGGGTCGAGCGGGCCCTCATCGCCCAGGCCCGCCGCCTTTAAATCCAGATGAATCCGCTCCACCGCGGAGTAGAGCTTCATGGATTTGATCGCCGCCGCCGTTCCCGCCGGCGCGTCCGCCATCGTCATGGTTGGTCCTTCCCCAAAAATCCCGCCGCGGCCCCTGCTCACGGCCCTGCGGCCCCGCGGCGCGCCGCGCCCGTCAGCCGTAGAGCACCATCCCGTCATGGGCCGGCGTCACATTGTCCGGCGAGGCGGCGTCCGTCTCGGCGTAGTCGAGCTCAATATTCATGTTTGTCAGCACCGCCCGCTTTGGCCCCGCCTGCGCGATCCAATCCAGCGTCTGAGCCAGATGCGAGTGGCTCGGATGCGGGTCGATGCGCAGCGCGTCGACGATCCAGATGTCGAGATCCGCCAGACGCGTCCAGACCGGCTCCGGGATCCGGCTCACATCCGGCAGATAGGCGACCCCGCCGAAGCGGAAGCCGAGGGCGTTGATGCCGCCATGGGTTACTTGGAACGGCGTCGCGTGGATCGGGCCGCCGGCCCCCTCCACCGTCAGCGGCGCGTCGCCGGCGAGATGGGCCTCAGTGATGTCATGGGCGGTGAGGATCGGCGGGTAGGGCGATCCGGTGGGCGTCTTGAAGACGTAGCCGAAGCGCTTCTCCAGCGTGCGCATGGTCGCCGCGTCCGCCCAGATATCCAGCATCTTGCGGCGGACAAACACGCTGAGGCGCAGATCGTCGATGCCGTGGATGTGGTCCGCATGGTCATGGGTGAACAGCACGCCGTCGAGCCACCCCACCTTGGCGCTGAGCAGCTGCTCCCGGATGTCCGGCCCCGCATCCACCAACGCGCGGGTCACGCCCTCCGGGCCGATCCGCTCCACCAAGAGGGCGCAGCGCCGCCGCCGGTTGCGGGGCTCGTTCGGGTCGCACGCGCCCCATTGCCCGCCCTCATCCGGCCCGCCGAGCCGAGGGACGCCGCCAGACGCGCCGCAGCCGAGGATGGTGAAGCGCAGTTCCGCGCCGGCCGAAGGATCGCCGCCCATGCTCCCGACGCCGCTCACGCGGCCTCTCCTGCGCCAGAAAGCGCACCGGCGGCTTTGGTGAAGAGCCGATGGAAGTTTGCGGTCGTCTGCTCGGCGAACGCGTCCGCGCTCATCTCAAACAGCGCCGCTCCCGCCGCCGCGGTGTGCGCCGTGAAGGCGGGCTCATTGCGCTTGCCCCGCTTCGGCTGCGGCGCCAGGAACGGCGCGTCAGTCTCCACTAGAACCCGCTCAAGCGGCGCCGCCATGAAAATCTCGCGCAGCGCGTCCGAGCGCTTGAACGTGGCGATGCCGGACATCGAGAGGTAGAAGCCGAGGTCGAGCGCCGCGGTCGCCAAATCCGCGCCTGAGCTGAAGCAATGCATGACCGCTTGAAACGGGCCATCGCGATGCTCCCGCGTCAGGATCTCGGCCATGTCGGCGTCGGCGTCCCGCGAATGGATGATCAGCGGCAGACCCGTGCGGCGAGATGCTTCGATTTGAGCGGAGAGATCCGCCTTCTGCAGAGGCTCGCTCTCGCGCTGGTAATGGTAGTCGAGCCCCGCTTCGCCGACGCCCACCATCTTCGGATGTGCGGCCTCGGCGATAATCGCGTCCAGCAGCGCCTCGGGCTCAGAGCGCGGCGGCTCGTGGGCGTGGAGCGGGTGGCGGCCCACGGCGTAGAGCACGCTCGGATGGCGCTCGGCGATGGCGCGCACCTGCGCCCATTCCCGGGGGCGGGTGGCGATGGAGACCATGGCCGCGACGCCGGCCGCGCCGGCCCGCTCGACCACCGCGTCCAAATCCTGTTCGAAATCCGGAAAATCCAAATGGCAATGGCTGTCGACCAGCATAACGCCTCGGTCTGGTTGCTGCGCCCCAGGGGCTTTATCGGGCCCCGCTCTCGTTCACGCTGAGCGCGCCAAGCGCGCCACGTCGTCGAGATATAGGGCCGTATCGAGGATCGACCTGGCCGGGTCAAGATTGAGCCCTGCG
>JBCCTM010000276.1:0-4438 GCA_039198535.1 Pseudomonadota bacterium | reverse complement strand
GCGCTCCCAACGCCATGAGGTTGACATCGCCCGTTGAGAGGCGCAGCCCGCTCGGCATGGAAGCAAGCGGAGACGGAGAGGCCATGGGTGTCGAAGGGGCCGCCCGACGCGAGCCGGGCCAGGCGACGGTGATCGACGGTAAAGCCCATGCGGCGCGGCTGCGGGGCGAGGTCGCGCGGGCCGTCGAGGCGCTGCGCGCTGAGCATGGCGTCACCCCGGGCCTCGCCGTGATCTTGGTGGGCGCGCATCCGGCCAGCCAGGTCTATGTGGCCAATAAGGGCGCGGCGGCGCGGGAGGCGGGCTTGCGCTCCGTGGAGCGGCGTCTTCCAGAGGATGTCTCTGAGGCGGATTTGCTGGCCGAGATCAACGCGCTCAACGCCGACGACACGATCCACGGCGTCCTTGTGCAATTGCCGCTCCCGCCGCAGATCGACACCGACCGCGTGATCGACGCCATCGATCCCGCCAAGGATGTCGACGGGTTTCACAGCAGCAATGTGGGCGCGCTCTCCCTCGGGCGCGCGGCGCTCACGCCTTGCACGCCGCTGGGCTGCATGATGCTGCTCCGCGGTCAACTGGGCGATCTCACCGGCCGCGACGCGCTGGTGATTGGGCGCTCGAACATCGTCGGCAAGCCGATGGCGCAATTGCTGCTGAAGGCCGGCGCCACGGTGACGGTCGCCCACTCGCGCACAAAGGATTTGCCGGCCTTGGCGCGGCGCGCGGAGCTGCTGGTGGCGGCGGTGGGGCGGCCCGAAATGGTGCGCGGCGACTGGATCCGCCCGGGTGCGGTGGTCGTGGATGTGGGCATCAATCGCATCGACGCGCCGGAGCGCGGCTTCCGGGAGGATGGGGCGCCGAAGACCAGGCTGGTGGGCGATGTGGCCTTTGAAGAGGCGCGAGCGGTGGCCGGCGCGGTGACGCCGGTGCCGGGCGGCGTTGGGCCGATGACCATCGCTTGCCTCCTGCGCAACACCGTCAGCGCGGCGCGGGCGCGGTTGGGGCTTGAGCTCGAGTTTTAGCGGAAAGCTGCGGGGACTTGTACGATGCGGAACGGTTGGATGGCGGCGCTGGCGATGGCGCTCACAGCGGCGCTCGCGACGCCAGGACCATCGGCGGCGTTGGAGCCGCGGGACGGCTGGGCGGTGGCGCAAAGCGAGAAGAGCTATGAGACGCTGCTCGCCGATGTGAAAGCGGCGGTGACGGCGCAGAAGATGGCGGTGGTGACGGAGGCGGGGCCGACCGAAGCGGCGAAGGCGCGGCTTGGCGTGGAGATCCCCGGCAATCGCGTCATCGGCGTGTTCCGTCCCGATTTCGCGGTGCGCATCCTGACGCTTTCCGAGGCGGCGATGATCGAGGCGCCGATCCGGTTTTACGTCACCGAGCAACCCAACGGCGGCGCGGCGCTCTCTTATAAAACGCCGAGTTTTGTGTTCGCGCCCTACGCCGCGGAGGGCGGCCCGGATTTGACCGCCGCCGCCGCGGAGCTCGACGTGATCTTCGCCGCCATCGCGCGGGAGGCGCTGGAGTAGTCGTCAGGGCGCGTCGCCGCGCACATCCAGCGGCGCGTTGCGGGTGAAGTCATAGGCTTGAAGTCGGCCCTCCGCCTTGGCGCGCGCATAGGCGCGGCGTCCGACGGCGTTCTGGTGTGTCCACATCAGTCGAAAGACCAGGGGCAGCTTGTCGAGCCAGAAGGCCTTTTGGTCCGCCGGGGCCGCGGCCACGGGGGCGGCCGCGCCGATCTCCAGCCGCGCCTCCGCGACGCCCGGCCCCTCATCCGCGCCCCGGCGGGCGAGAATTTTGCCTGCCCGATCAATGATCTGCGTTTCCCCCATGAGCCTCGACCGGGAGCGGAGACCCCAACGGGAGGTGAGTAGGGTCAGCCCTTCGATCGGGCCGCAATGGGCGGCGTGCAGGCTCGGCGCGCCGACCTCCCGGGCGAAGATGGCCGGCGTCCGCGCCATGAGAGCGGTGTTGTAGGTGTGGAGATTGCGCCAAAGCCCGCGGGGAAAACGCCATCCAGGCTCCGTCCACCAATGGCTGCCGGTCATCAGCAGATCCACGGAGCCTGCGAGGCGGTTCACCGTGCGGCGGCGAATGGTCTCCCAGCACACCGCCATGCCGACTGCGCCGAATTCCGTCTCGGCCCGGCCGGGGTCGCCCCCGCCCACATAGAACGCGTTCTCCACCATGGTGGGCTGGTCTTTGTCATGCTTATGGACCCGGCCGTTGGGCTCCACTAACGCGTAGGTGTTGAAGACGTCGCCGTCCCGCAGCTCCAGATAGGAGCCGCCGATCATTGCCCCATACTGGCGGGCGAGGCTCATCATCATCTCCACCGCCGGGTTCTCCGGGGGCAAAGCGCAGGCCCAGAGCCGCTCATCAAAGACGATCTGCGTTGTGAAGAACTCGGGCAGCGCCACGATCTTCGCGCCATTGCGCAGAGCCCGCTCGGCGAGGTCGCCCGCCTGGGCGATGTTGTGGGGCGGATCCGCCAGGCGCGCCTCCATTTGGATGGCGGCCACGGCGTGTTCGATCTCGGTCGGCATGGGCGCGCGCGCCTCCGTCTCGGTGGGTTTGGGCGGGGCGCTGGGCTCCGGCGATGCGGGCTCTATCCTCTTTGATCGGCGATAAGTCGACAAGGGGTCGATGCGGTCGAGCGGAACGAGGTGCGAGATGGTCTTGCGGTGGGCGATAGCGGGCGCGGCGGTGACGGGGTTGGCGCTGGCTGCGGCGACGGCGGCTCTGGTGGCGCAGTCGCAGACGGCTCGAGCCTCCGACGCGCCGGCGCGGGCGGGCGCGACGACGGGCTTCTCTTTTGAGTTCCCTGGGATCGATGGCGCGCCTCTGCCGCTCGAGCAATTCGCCGGCGGTCCGCTCCTGGTGACCAACACCGCGTCGCGGTGCGGTTTCACTTACCAGTATGACGGGTTGCAGGAGCTCTGGGATCGCTATCGCGACCGGGGCCTCACGGTCATCGGCGCGCCGTCGGACGATTTCAATCAGGAGCTCGACAGCGCCGCGGAGGTGAAGGCCTATTGCGAGCTGAATTTCGGCATCACCTTCCCAATGACGGACATTGTGAAGGTGAAGGGCCAGGGCGCGCATCCGTTCTTCGCTTGGGCGGCTGAGCGGAGCCAGGCGCCGAACTGGAACTTCAACAAATACCTTGTGGCTGCGGACGGGACGCTGGTGCGTCGCTATCCGCCGACCACGCCGCCCGAGCGCATCGCCGCCGATATCGAAGCGCTGTTCGCAACGCGCTAGCGAATCGAACCCGCGCCCCGGCAGGCGCATCTGCCGCACCTCGGCGACGGCCCGTATCGCTCGAATCGCGCTATAGAAGCGGCCTGAGAACGGGCTGCTCGCGAGGGGCGGATGGTGTTTGCGCAGCGGATCGCGCGCGGTGCGCAGCGGGGCGGGACGCGAGGCGCGCGCCTGCGCCAGACCCCGTGGCGCGCCGTCGCCGGTATGGTCATCGCCGCCGCATGCGTATGGCCCACGCCGCATCTCGCCTCTGCCGACAGCGGCGACCCCGCCGCGTTGCGGTTGCGCTGCGAAACGGGCCCTTGCATCGATCGCTACACCGGACTGCCGGCGCGGGTGCTGACCCGCCCGGCGGGCGTGCTGTTAGACGCCGCTGCGGAAAACGCCGGCGTGGTGCGCGGGGCCCTGCCGGCCTTCCGGCCTTGGTTTTTGTTTGACCGGCGCGGCGTCGGCGAGAGCCCCGGCGGCCAGGCCCAGGGGTGGTATCTGGTGGGTCAGAGCCCGGAGCGGGCGGAGGGCTGGCTCCGCGCTGCGGACGCGATCCCCTGGCGCTCGGCGCTGGTGGTCACCTACGCCTATCCAGGCGTCGACCCGGCGACGCGGCGCTCTCCCGTGCTGATGTTCGAGACCCTCCCCGCGCTCCAGCGGCTCGCCAGCGCGGCGGATCCCGCGTCCTACGCGGCCGAGCTGACCGCGGCGGTCTCCGCCATGGACGCGGAGAGTTTCGCCGCGGCCGGGCTCGTCTCCGTGGAGCCGCGGCGCTTTGTGGATTTTCGGCGCGGCTTCTACATCCTGCCGGTGCTCGATTACGCCCGTCTGCCGTTGTTTGACAGCGAAGCCCGGCTTCTCCGCCTGGCGGCCGCCGTTCCCGAGACGGAGACGGATCTCGGGCGCGGGGCCACCGGGTTGAGCGACGCCGCCTATTTGGAGAACGCCGTCGCCGCCCCGAGCGTCGCCGGCACCGGCGCGGACGCGCTGGTCGTGGAGATGAAGTTCGTCATCGACATGACCGCCTCCATGCAACCGCAGCTCGACGCGGTTCGCCGCGCCATGCGCCAGCTCACCGCGCTGTTGGGCGCGGACGAGGCGCGGGCGCGGTTGCGCTACGGGTTAGTGGGCTACACGGATGTGGCCGAGCAATGCGCCGGATGTCCCTTCGAGCTGGCGCGGG
>JBCCTM010000275.1:0-4438 GCA_039198535.1 Pseudomonadota bacterium | reverse complement strand
GGTTTGGCGGCGCGATCCGACCAGCCTCCCCAAGGCCCGCAAAAACGCCGCCGAGATCAAAGGGGCCCGCGCCGCGCAACGGCGGGACGGCGCGGCCTTGGTGGAGACCTTGCGCTGGATTGATGAAGCGGCGCCCAGCGGCGCGCTCACTGAGCTGATGGTGGCCGAAGAGCTCACGCGCCAGCGCAAGGCCGTGGCGGCGCGGCTCGGCTCGGAATGCGTCGATGAGAGCTTCTCGCCCATCGTCGGCTTTGGACCCAATGGCGCGGTGGTGCATTACCGCGTCTCAGCCGAAAGCAGCTTGCCCATCGCCGGCGACGGGATCCTGCTGCTCGACAGCGGCGGGCAATATCCGGACGGGACCACCGATGTGACGCGCACCATCGCGATCGGTCAGCCGACGGGCGAGATGCGCGCCGTGGCCACCCGCGTGCTGCAAGGCATGATCAGCGTGAGCCGGCTTGTCTTCCCCAAAAAAACCCATGGTCGGGATTTGGAGGCGTTCGCCCGCCGCGCGCTTTGGGCGTCAGGGCTCGATTTCGATCATGGCGTCGGCCACGGCGTCGGCAGCTTTCTGAGCGTGCATGAAGGGCCGCAGGGCCTCTCCAAGCGCGGGACGACGGCGTTGGAGCCCGGGATGATCCTCTCCAATGAGCCAGGCTGCTATCTCGCCGGACGGTTCGGCGTCCGGATCGAGAACCTGATCTTGGTGAGCCCGGCGGAGGAAGTCTCCGGCGTGGCGCCGATCACGCCGTTCCGGCAGATGCATCGGTTTGAGACGCTGACGCTCGCGCCCATTGACCGACGGCTGATCGAGCCGGGTTTGTTATCGTCCGAGGAGCGGGCCTGGCTCGACGCCTATCACGCGAGGGTGCTCCAGGAGATCAGCCCGCTGCTGGAGAGCGCCGAGAGCCGCGCCTGGCTGGAGCAAGCCTGCGCGCCGCTCTGACGCGCTTCTGGGCGAGTGATCTCGATGCACGCCCTGGCGGTTGATCGACTTTGGTTGAGCGGCCTTGCTCTGAGCGATGCTGCGCCTGCTCCAAGGCGGGGGCCTGGGCGATGTCGTCGCCAAAGATACGATCCCGCATCTATCGGCCTCTCCGCGGGCGCGACGCGCATCTCCAAGAGCCGTCAAGATCGGCGTCGCTCATCTTTTACGCCACGGCGCGGACCACCCAAGTGGCGGCGTGTGAGACGACGGCGCCCTCATCATTGACGTCCGGCTCAAACGCCTTGGCGAGCGCTTCCACGATGGGCTCCACGTCAAGGTTTTGCTCGCGCACCAGCGCGCCGCCTGGGCCCATTCGAACGGCGAAGGCCGCGGCGTCTTTCGCGCCTTGTGCAGGGAGGATGAGGGTCCCATCCTGGGGCGTGATCTCCACCTCGCGCCACCCCGCCCCCTCCAGCACGCCGCGGAGGTGATCAGCGTCGGCGAAGGCGAAGGGGCCCGGCGCATGGGGTTCCGGCTTCGGCGGGATCTCTTTCAAGAAGGGTCGCACCACTTCCAACGGTTTGCGCACCCAATCGTTCTGCGAAAACGCCCGCCAGCACACGAAAGCGAGGCGCGCGCCCGGTTTGGCTTGGGCGCGCAGATTGGCGAACGCCTCGATGGGCGCGTCGAAAAACATCACTCCGAAGCGGGAGATTACGGCGTCCACGGGCGCGTCAGCGCTCCAAGATGAGGCGTCCGCAACGAAAAACTGCGCCGCCGCGCCGGCGGCCGCCGCCCGATCCCGGGCGAGCCCCAACAGGGGTTGCGAGACATCGACGCCCGTCACCGTGGCGCCCGCCGCCGCCGCGGCGAGGGACAGCGCCCCCGCCCCACAACCCACATCCAGCGCCCGCGCGCCCTGGAGCGGACCCACCGCCTCCATCACGAGGTCCGTGAAGGGGACGAGCATGCGCTCCAAGCGATCGGCCTCGTCAACCCAGCGCCCCCCGCCCTCACCATTCCAAAATTCGATCTGGTCGGCGTTGCGCTGCGGTTCAGCGGCCATGGGTCGTCTCCTTCACACGGTCGGCCTGAAGCGCCGCGCTCCGCACCAAATCGCGAACGCCGCGCGGGGCCTCGACGGCCCTAAGCGGCGTTTCTTTCTCAGGCCAGCGCGATCAGCTGACCTGCTTGCCGCGGCCTTCCCAATAGGGCGCGCGGAGATCCCGTTTTAGGATCTTGCCGGCGCCGGACATGGGCAGCGGCTCGCTGCGGAAATCGACGCTGCGGGGCCGCTTGTAGTTGGCGATCTGCGGGCCCACGAAGTCGATGACCTGTTGCTCGGTCAACGCCGCGCCTTCGGCTGGCACCACGATGGCGTGGACCGCCTCGCCCCACTTCTCGCTGGGAATGCCCACCACCGCCACTTGCGCGACGCCCGGCATCTTCGAGATCACGCTCTCCACCTCGACGGAGAACACGTTCTCCCCGCCGGTGACGATCATGTCCTTCATGCGATCCACGATGAAGATGAACCCGTCCTCATCGCGGTAGCCGCCATCGCCGGTGTGCACCCAGCCGTTCCGAAACGCCTTAGCGGTCTCCTCGGGCTTGTTCCAATAGCCGAGCATGGCCCCTTCGCTCAGCGCGGCGATCTCGCCCACTTCACCATCCGGCAGCACCTTGCCGTCTTCGTCGACGATGTTGATCCGCGTGCCCACCACGGGTGTGCCGGCGGAGCGCAGGCGGGCGGCCTTGGGGCCGTCCACCATGTGGTCGTCGGGCCCGAGCATCGAGACCAGCGGCGCGAGCTCCGTCTGCCCGTACCCTTGGATGAAGCGCACATGGGGCAGCTTCTCGATCAGAGTGCGCATCAACCCCTCGGGCATGGGCGAGCCGCCATAAGTGATGTACTCGACCTTGCCAAAGCGGCTCGGATCGAAGGCGGGGTCATTGACCATTAGGCCCAGCATGGTCGGCACCAAGATGGTGCTGGTCACCTCATAGCGCTCGAGGGCGTCGATGGTGCCGGCGGGCGTGAAGGCGGGGATGTAGGCGTGGGTTCCGCCGACCATGGAGATGCCGCCGCCGGCCGCGCCATCGGCCATGTGGAACATCGGCGCGGCGTGCAGATGCACGCTATCGGGCCGCAGCTCGCCATGCTTCGCCATCACCATATTGTTGTACATCAGCGCCCGATGCGGGACCATCACGCCTTTGGGGAAGCCCGTGGTGCCGCCCGTGTAATAGAGCCCCGCCAGCGCCTCGCCGCCCGGGCAGACATCCTCAGCCGCGTCGCTTTTGTCGATCAGCGTCTCATACTGCAGCATGCCTTCGGGGGCGGCGTCGTCATCGAGATAGATCAGCGTCAGCTTCTCTTGCGTCTCCGCCTGGATGGCGGGCGCGGCGGCGCTAAAGGCTTTATCGACGAACACGACCTTCGCGCCGCTGTCGTTGAGCGAATAGGCGTTCTCCGCCACGGACCAACGGATGTTCATGGGCACGACCACCGCGCCGATCCACCAGGTGGCGAACAGATACTCGGTGTACCGATCCGAATTCAGCGCCAGGATGGCGACACGGTCGCCGGGCTGGACGCCCAAATCCTGAAGAGCGCGGCCCATGCGCGCGACGCGCTCCGCCATGTCGCGCCAACTGTGCTTCCTATCGCCAAACCAAGTGGCCGGCGCGGTCGGCCGATTGGCGACGGCGCAGTGGACCATATGGGTTTGACCAAGCGCGCCGCCGGAAGAGGCGGGTGCGGCGGCTTTCACCTCAGCGGCGGCGACGCCTGGCCCCGAGGATCCGCCATCCACCTTCGCCGCGGCTTTGCCGCCCCATGAAAACAACGCCATTGTCTGGTCCTCCCATTGGCGGCCGCGCCCCAGGGCGGCTCAATCTTCAACCGGGGCGCGCTCCATGCGCGACCCAGCTCCGGTCCTCTACACTTCTGCTCCGCGATCTGGCGCCGCGGTAGCCAAAGCCCCCCACTTTCGCACGAAAGAACAGGGGAAGCGGGCGAGGTCAGCTTCCCGTGAAGCGCGTCGGGCGCTTCTCAATAAAGGCGCGCACGCCTTCATCGCTGTCCTCGGTGCGGCTGGCGGCGCGCTGCGCCCACCGCTCATTGTTCAGCTGCTCCTCATAGGTGGAGGCCTCGCTCCGCCAGTAGAGGTCGCGGGTCAACGCCAGCGCCTTTGTGGGGCCGGCGGCGAGGTTCTTCGCCAGCGCGCCGGCTGCGCTCTCAAGCTCCGCATCGGCCACCACGCGGTTCACCACGCCCCATTCCAGCGCCTTGGCCGCGTCGAGCCGCTCTCCCAGCATCGAAAGCTCCATGGCCCGCGCGCGCCCGACGATCCGCGGCAGGAAATAAGTGACCCCGGCGTCTGGCACCAGGCCGATGGCTTTGAAGGCTTGGAGGAAGAACGCCGTCTCGCTGGCCACGATCATGTCGGCCGACAGCGCCACGCTCATGCCCGCCCCGGCGCAGGGCCCGCGCACGGCGGAGAT
>JBCCTM010000274.1:0-4458 GCA_039198535.1 Pseudomonadota bacterium | reverse complement strand
CGGAGCCGGAGGCGGCGGTGCGCGAGCATGCGGGGCGCGGCGTTGACGCGACCTTCGGCGGCGTGGAGGCGCGTTTAGGCTCCGCGGCCCATTGTGGCGCGGAAGGCGCCGCGGCGGCGGACGGCTCGTCCGTGTGGCTGCGGCTCGGAGACGGGGCCGTTCGCCATTTCGCCTTGGCGGACGCGCCGCGCCCCGGCGCCGACGCTGCGATCTCGGCGCTGCGGGAGGCGGGGCTGTCGTTGGAGGTGCTGTCGGGCGACGCGCCTGGCCCCGTGCGCGCTGCGGCCGAGCCGCTTGGGCTCAAATGGCGGGCTCAGCAATCGCCGCAGGACAAAATCGCCGCGGTCGAGGCCGCCGATGGGCCGACCCTGATGGTGGGCGACGGCTTGAACGACGCCCCGGCGCTGGCGGCGGCGGATGTGTCCATGGCCCCGGCCGGCGCCTCGGATGTGGGGCGCGCGGCGGCGGACATGGTGTTCACGGGGCGCTCGCTGGCGGCGGTGGCCACGGCCTACCGGGTCGCGCGCCAGACCCGGGCGGTGATCCTGCAGAATTTCGCCGTGGCGGGGACGTACAATCTCATCGCCATCCCGTTGGCCATCGCCGGCTATTGCGGGCCGCTCGAGGCCGCCATCGCCATGTCCAGCTCGTCGCTTCTGGTGACGCTCAATGCGCTCCGCATCGGCCGCGGCGGTGGAGAGAGCGCGGAGGAGGGCGGCGAGGAGAGACGGGTGCGCGCGGCCGCCTCAGCCGCCGCGCCCGCGCGCGCATCGCTTAAAGAGGTGTCCCCATGACCGTGTTGTTGCTTCTGATCCCGGCCGCCTTGGCGCTCGGCGCGTTGGGCCTGCTGGCCTTCGTGTGGTCGCTCCGCGCCGACCAATATGAGGATCTCGACGGGGAGGCGGAACGGATCCTGATCGACCGCCCGGCGGGCCTCCGTCGACAGCCGCCGGACGCCCGCTCTACGCCTCCGCGCTGAGCGGCAGCGCCAAACGCGCCCGAAGCCCGCCTGCCGCGCGGTTCTCCAGCGTCACCTCGCAGCCATGGCCGCGGGCGATGGACCGGGCGATCGACAGGCCCAGCCCCGCGCCGCCGGTCTCCCGATTGCGGGACGCCTCGCCCCGGGCGAAAGGCTCGAACAGCCCCTCAATATCGTCCGGAGCGACGCCGGGCCCCGCGTCATCTACCCGGATCGCCACCATTTCCCCCGATATAGCAACGGAGACATCCGCTCGGCCGCCATAGCGCAGCGCGTTCTCAATCAGGTTGCGGAGCGCGCGTTTCACCGCCTCCGGCCGGCAGGCGACGACGGCGCGGGGCGCGGGCGCGAACGTCGCGGCGGCGCCCATCTCCTGGAAGTCCTCCACCACGCTCTCGGCCAGCGACGCCAGGTCGATCGGCCGCGTGGGCTCCGTCTCCGCGTCCTCCCGGGCGAAAGCCAGGGTCGCCTCCACCATGCGATGCATCTCATCCAGCCCTTCGATCAGCTTGTCCCGGGTCTCGGCGTCCTCCACCAGCTCCGCGCGGATCCGCATGGAGGTGAGCGGCGTGCGGAGGTCATGGCTGATGGAGGCCAGCATCCGCGTGCGGTCAGAGACGAAGCGGGTGATCCGCTCCTGCATGCCGTTGAAGGTGGCGATCAGCCGCCGCGCCTCTTCGGGGCCCCGCTCCCGCACGGGCGCGCCGCCCGCCCCGCGGCCAAACCGCTCCGCCGCCTCAGCCAGATCCCGCAGCGGCCGGGTCAGGCGGCCGACGGAGAACGAGACGATCACGATGATGGCGAGCGCGGTGAGGCCCATGGCCACCAGCGCCGGCCATCCCGCGCGCAGCGGCGCCGGGCGAAAGCGGGTCTCCAAGGTGAGCCAGCGATCGGTCTCCAGCGCCACGGCGGCGGTGAGCGCCCAGCTGGGCCCGCGCCGCCCGCCCGGACGGCCGCGTCCAGGCCCCGGCGGCCCGCCGCGCCAGCGCGTCCGCGTGAGCGAGATTTGCGCGCGGCGATCCCAGTCGGAGACCTCCGGGGCCAGATCCTCCAGGGCGGAGACCAGCTGCGCCCGGAGCCAATCGGCCTCCCGCGGGCGGCGGTCCAGCTCATCGGGGCCGCGGAGCCGGGGCGCGGCGCGGGTTTCTCGGAATTGGGTGCGCCGGGTCGAGGCCGCCCGGAGCGCCGCCCGCCGCAGATCGGGCTCGAGGCCGCGGAGCAAGACGGCCATCTGCGCCGTCCGCGCCATGCTCTCCTCCGCCAAGGCCAGGCGGACGGCCATGCGCCGCTCATCGAAGAACAGGATCGCCGCCACCATCTGCGCCAGCACCAGCGCCGCCAGCAGCAGGGCGATCAGCCGGCCGCGGAGCGAGCGCGGCCAGAGCCGTTTCGGCCACGGTCGGCGCCGCAGCAGCCACGACCAGACCGCGCTCACGCCTCACCCTCCTCAGAGGTGACCGGAGCGGCGAACACATAGCCTCCGCCCCACACCGTCTTGATCAACTCCGGCGCCTTCGGGTCCCGCTCGATCTTGCGGCGCAGGCGGCTCACTTGATTGTCCACGCTCCGGTCAAAGGCGTGGCCGGCCCGGCCGCTGGTGAGGTCCATCAGCTGGTCCCGGCTCAGCACCACGCCCGGCCGCTCCACGAAGGTCTTGAGCAGCCGGAAATCCGCGGCGGAGAGCGGCGCGGCCACGCCCGCCTCATCCACCAGCTCGCGCCGCGCCAGGTCGAACCGCCAGCGATCAAAGCGCAGCCGCGCCTCGGACGGCGCCTCCCGCCGCGCCTTCGGCCCCACGCTCCGCCGCAGCACGGCTTTGATCCGGGCCAGCAGCTCGCGGGGATTGAAGGGCTTCACCACATAGTCATCGGCGCCGAGCTCCAGCCCGACGATGCGGTCGGCGTCCTCCGCCATGGCGGTGAGGAAGATCACCGGCGTGTCCGCCGCCGGCCCGCCCGGGACCCGGAGCGCCCGGCAGACCTCCAGCCCGTCCTCGCCCGGCATCATGATGTCGAGCACGATCAGATCCGCCGCGCCGGTCTGCAGCGCGCGCCGCAGCGCCGCCCCGCTCTCCACGGCGGTGGCGCGGAAGCCGTTCTTCTCCAGATACCGCGCCAGCGGCTCCCGGATGTC
Source organism: Pseudomonadota bacterium (assembly GCA_039198535.1). GTDB lineage: Bacteria > Pseudomonadota > Alphaproteobacteria > Rhodobacterales > Rhodobacteraceae > JALEGB01. Next base: position 1,346 of record JBCCTM010000274.1, on the reverse strand, counting down.
CCGGTGGTCGTCCACGATGACGATATGCGGCGCGGCGTCGTCCATGGCCGCCATCCTGCCATCGCCGGCGGCCGGGCGGCGCGGGAAAAATGTATCCAGATGTCGCAGAGGCGAGCGTCGCGACAATTGGCGACGAAACCCCGGAGATCCCGGCGAAATTCTGCGACAGCCCCCGCCTATCTCCCTCCCATCGCAACCCGGGAGCCCGCTCATGCGGCCCCGCATCTGGGAGAGACCAAAGATGAGACGTTTCGCAATCGCCGGCGCGGCCGTCGCCGCCATCACCATCGCCGCCGTGGCCGTCCCCCACGCCTATGGGCACCATCGGGGCGGCCCGGGCGGAGGCGGTATGGGCGGCCGCGCCATGATGATGCAGCTGTTCGAGTATTTCGACGCCAACGCCGATGGCGCGGTGGGCAAGGAGGAGGCCAAGGGCGTCGCCGCCGAGAAGCGCGCGGCCTTTGACGGCGACGGCAGCGGCGCGCTCAGCATCGACGAGTTCGCCCCCCTCTGGAATGAGGCCACCCGCCGGATGATGGTGCGCGGCTTCCAGCGGCTCGACGCCGATGGCGACGGGCAACTGACCGCGGCGGAGATGGACAGCCGCATCGACCGCCTGTTCGCCCGCGCCGACCGCAATGGCGACGGCGCCCTCGACCCCAGCGACCGCCGCAAAGGCGCCTGGCGCGGCGGCCGTGGCGGCCCGGACGGTCCTCGGGGCGAGTAATCGGCGGCGAGTAACCCCCTTGTGACCGATCCCCGCCGCCGCCATCTTTCGCAAACGAAGGGTTAACGGCGGCGGGGCGGTGCAATGGCCGACGGACAAGCGGACCTCCCAAAGCTGGACGCGGAAACCTTCCGCGCCCGGCTGTTGGTGGAGAACGACTGGACTGAGGGCCTCGCGATCCCGGAAGGCGAGGAGCTTTTCTGGGTAGAAAACGACCTAACGGTCCAAGTCTTCCGCGCCGCCCGCCAAGCCGCTTGCATCGCCCGCCTTGAAGCCGGCGACTGGGAGCGCTGGGCCGAGGCGCTGCTGTCCCTCCGCGCTCAAATCCCCGGCGACGACGCCTCGAGCGCATTGTTCGCCGCGCTGGCGAGAGCAGACTTCACAAAGGTTTGCTTTGACACACACGGTTCAAAAGCCGCTGATTCGCAGTTCACAAACATCAAAGCATCACCGCCAAAATCGTATCCCGCCGTCGCGGACTTCCAGGGCGCGCAATTCACGGGGCCGGCGGGTTTCCAGGGCGCGCAATTCACGGAGTGGGCGGACTTCCAGGGCGCGCAATTCACGGGGCCGGCGGGTTTCCAGGGCGCGCAATTCACGGAGTGGGCGGACTTCCAGG
>JBCCTM010000273.1:0-4531 GCA_039198535.1 Pseudomonadota bacterium | reverse complement strand
TTCGCGGTCGCGTGGGTTCTTGGAGGCGGCGGCGGCCAGACCCTTAGATCCTGGACGCGGGCCTTCTCTAAAACCAATCTTTGGCCGTTGCCGCCTCGATGACGCTGCTGGGGCGGCGCCGTCGGCCGACGCCATTGTCGCGCCCTGAACGCGCGCCGCCGGCGGGGTGATCGCGCGCCGGGTTGTAGGACTAACGGTCGGTCCGTTCAGGTCGGCCGATTTCGAGGTGGTCTCCGGGCGCCTCAAGGAGGGCCTGCGCCGCGCGCGCCCCGGTATGTTCGAAGGCCGTCATCGCGCGGCTTAAGAGCCAGCGCCGGGCGCGGCGGCGAGCCAAGCGAGGACGTCGCTCGCGTTTCGATCCGGAGGGAAGACCGGATAGAAGCTTTTTGTAATCCGGCCGCTGTCGATCACAAGCGTCAGCCGTTTGACCAGGCGCTCGCCGACGGCGGTGAATGTTGGCAAGCCCAACGCGTCCGTCAGGGCCAAATCGGCGTCGGAGAGGAGTGGGAAGGGCAGATGCAGACGCTCCGCCGCTTCCCGCTGGTAGGCGGTGCTTTGTGTAGAGAGGCCAAACACCGCCGCGACGCCTGCCGCGGTCAGCTCTGCGTGATGATCGCGGAACGCGCAGGATTGCGGCGTGCAGCCCCGCGCCCCCGGAATGGCGTCCCACCCCTCGGGCATCGCCGTCCCCGGCTGGCCCGTCTTGGGATAAAGATAAACCACGACGCGGCCCGGCTCCGAAGAGAGATCGACGCCGCCGCCATTGGTGGCCGCCAACGCCAACGACGGGAGCGCGAGCCCCTCAAGATGCGCCGCCGCGCCGTCATCTTCCGGGATAGGCAGACCGTCGGGCAGGGGATAGGGCGCCTCGGCCATGGGCTCGCTCTCTCGCTGCGCGCCGCCGCGTCTCAGCGGGCGTTGACGAAGCCGCCGTCAAGCGGGATCGAGACGCCGGTGATGTAATCCGCGGCCGGCGAGGCCAGGAACACCGACAAGCCGATCATGTCGTCCGGCGTGCCGATCCGGCCCATGGGCATGGCCTCACCCACCATCTGCTTGCCTTCGTCGGAGCTCAGCATGAAGGCCGTCATTTTGCTCTCAAACGGCCCGGGCGCGATGGCGTTGACGGTGATGCTCTCCTTGGCGAGCCGCTTCGCCAGCGCGCGGGTCATGTGCACGACGGCGGCTTTAGAGGTGGGATAGACGAAGCTGTCGGGCTGCATGGGCACGCGGTGGCCTTCCACGGAGGCGATGTTGATGATCCGCGCGCGGCCGGCCTGCTCCGCCGCCAGGCGAAGCTGCGGCAGCAGTTTTTGCGTGAGAAAGAAGATGGATTTGACGTTCAGATCCATCACCTTGTCCCAGGCGGCTTCATCGAGCTTGTCGATATCAGCGCCCCAGGTGGCCCCGGCGTTGTTCACCAAGATGTCAATTTGGCTCTCGCGCTCGGCCATGAAGGCGGCGAAGGCTTCGACGCCGTCGAGGGTGGCGAGATCGAACGGCGCGGCGATCACCTCGCCATGGGCGGACAGTTTTTCCTGCATCGCTGCGCAGGCGTCGGCTTTACGCGAGGTGATGTAGGTTTTGCAGCCGCGCTGCAGGTAGCCGGTGGCGATCATCTCGCCGATGCCGCGGGTCCCGCCGGTCACCACGGCCACCTTGCCGCTGATGTCAAAAAGCGCGTCTGTCATCTCTCGTCCCTCCCTGGAGTTGTTGTTCGTCGATGCGCCGCCTTGTGCGAGACACATCGCTTATGGTGCGACCGCCTCCGCATAAGCCAGCTCAGCGCTTGACAGAAGGCCCGTCGAGGGCTTTTGGGGCGTCGCGCCTGCTAGGCGGCGTCCATGGATCCGCCGGTTCGGCGTGCGAACGCGCCTGAACGCGCAGGCCTCTGAGCCGACCTGATACGCGGCTTCGTCGCAAGGGTCGCCATCACGCTTTCAACGTTGATGTTAATGGCGATGAACGCGCCTTGGCCGTCCCCGCCCGAGCCTTTCAAGCGCCGTCGTCGCCGCTGCGGGACGCGCCGCGCCACGGCGTCCTACAGCGCCCGGTGTCGCCTCGCTTGGCGGCGGCGTGAAGCGGTGAGGCTGGCTCGGCCTACGCGGTCATGAATTGCAGCTTGGCCAAACGCGCATAGAGACCGCCCTCACGCACGAGGCTTTCATGGTCGCCTTGGGAGACGATCCGGCCCTCATCCATCACGATGATGCGGTCGGCGCGCTTCACGGTGGAGAGGCGGTGGGCCACCACCAGCGTGGTGCGCCCTGCGCTGAGCCGCTCCACCGCCGCTTGCACCGAGCGCTCGCTTTCCGCGTCGAGGGCGGAGGTGGCCTCGTCCAGCAGCAGGATCGGCGCATCCCGCAGGATCGCCCGGGCGATGGCGACGCGTTGCTTTTGGCCCCCAGACAGCAGCATGCCGCGCTCGCCCACTTGAGTGGCGTAGCCTTGGGGCAGGCGCGTGATGAAGCCATGGGCGGCCGCGGCTTCGGCGGCGGCCTCCACCTCGGCGTCGCTGGCGGACGGGCGGCCGAAGCGGATGTTTTCGCCGATGCTGTCGGCGAAGATCGCGGGCTCCTGGGGCACGACGGCGAAGCGCGTCCGCAGCGCCTCCGGATCGAGTTCGGTGAGATCCTCGCCGTCAAGCCGCACCGCGCCGTGCTCTGGATCATAGAACCGCAGAAGCAGCTGAAAGAGCGTGCTCTTCCCGGCCCCCGACGGGCCGACCAGCGCCACCGTCTCTCCAGGGTCGACGCCGAGCGTGACCCGGTCCAGCGCCGGCGTCTCCGGCCGTGCGGGGTAGCGGAAAGTCACCGCGTCGAAGGCGACCGCGCCCACCGGCCGGTCCGCGCTCGGCTTCGGCAGCGCCCGGGGCCGCGCCGGGGCTTGGATCGGGCTCTTCGCGTTCAAGAGCTCCACCAGCCGCTCCGCCGCGCCGGCGGCGCGCAGGATATCGCCCCACACCTCCGAGAGCGCGGCGACCGAGCCCGCCACGAACACCGCGTACAGGATGAATTGGGTGAAGGCCCCGGGTGTGACTGACCCGGTCAGCACGCCCCGCGCGCCGACCCACATCACGCCCACCACCGCCGAGAAAGCGAGGAAAACCACAAGCGCCGTCAGCCAGGCGCGATTGCGGATGCGGTCTTGCGCGGCCTCGAACGCGCGCTCCACCGATGCGCTAAAGCGGCGACGCGCCTCGCCTTCATAGGTGAAGGCTTGCACCGCCGTTGTGGCGGCTAGGGTCTCCCCGGCGAAGCCCGAACTGTCGGCGATGCGGTCCTGGCTGACGCGGGAGAGATCGCGCACGCGGTTGCCTAGGATGATCACCGGCGCGACCACCACAGGCGTCAACACGAGCACCAAAAGCGTCAGCCAGAAGCTCGTGAACAGCAGCATGAGCAGCCCGCCGACCAAGATGACCGTATTGCGCAACGCCACGGAGGCGGAGGAGCCGAGCACGGTGAGGATCACCGTGGTGTCGGTGGTGAGGCGCGAGAGCGTCTCGCCGATGCGCATGCGCTCGAAGAAGCCGGGGCTCATGGCGATCATGCGATGGTAGACCGCGCTGCGGATGTCGGCGATCACCCGCTCCCCAAGCGTGGTGACAAAATAGTAGCGCGCGGCCGTGGCCGCCGCCAACACCAGCGCCGCGACAAAGAACACCAGGAAATAGTCGTTGATTTCAGTGAGTTTCTCGGCGGTGAACACGTCCACCACCCGGCCGAGGGCCACGGGGATCACCAAGGTTAACCCTGCGGCCAGGAACAGCGCGGCGAGCGCGCCGTAGAGCAGCGCTTGGTGGGGGCGCACAAACGGCCAAAGTTCGAGCAGCGGGCGCGCCGAGCGCGCTTTTGCGCGATCCCGCGGATCGTCTTCAATGTCCGTCGCGTCCCGCGCCACCTTGCGCTCCCCTCAGCGTGCCAAACTCTGCGTTCGGCCCAACGCGCCGCCGCGGCCGGTGGGCGGAGCGCGTTCTGACTTCTGACCGGGCGCGACCCGGCTGACAACCGTGGCTGACTAAGACTATTCCCGGCCGGTCCGGCTTATGGTGTGAAACAGGCGCGGAACAGCCCAGAGCCCCTCATCCGCGACGCTTTGATGCAGCTTGGAAAATCGCCTTGAGACGCGGCGAAGAGCTGGAGGCGGACGCGCGCCCTCGTCCAATGCGGCGGCGACGGTGGCGCGCGACATGGGGAACCGCGCGTCGCCCTTCGGCCACAGGGCGTGTCGCGTGGCGCGGCGATCGGCCGCGCAGACGTTAACAGCGTCCCTTTCGCATGACAGCACCGTCTGCGAGAGGCGGCTGGGCGAGAAGCCAGCCAGCGCGTTGAGCGGACGCGCGCCCGGGAAGCTGGGCGCGTGGCGCTGGGAGGGGAGCACGATGCAAGCGGCCGCGCGACCGGTTCAAGAGATCCTCCATGAGGGACGCAGTTTGCTCGCGCCCCATTACCAAAGGCCCTTCGCCTGGACCGAAGATGAGGCGATGACGCTTTTGGAAGACGTCCAGACCGCCCGCGCCTACGCCGCC
>JBCCTM010000272.1:0-4541 GCA_039198535.1 Pseudomonadota bacterium | reverse complement strand
GTTTGCGGCGGCGCAAGAGGCGGCGCAAGCGTCGCGCTTGAGCCGCCGGAAAGGCGCTCGGGCTGTTCAGACGCGCGGGGCGCCGCCGCGGTCTCTTTGGCCGCCCCGGCGCCCTCCGTTTGATCGGCCGACGCTTGCGGCGTGGCCGGCGGTTCGGCGATCGGCTGATCCTCAGCCTCCGCGCCTGAGACATCCGGCTCGGGGGCGACGCGGGCGGAAGGCGCGGGCAATGCGCCCAAGGCGGCGACCAACCCCTTCGGATGGGCGATGGGAGCGATCCAGCGCAACAGTCGCCTGGGCGCGTCCGCGGGGCCCGTCGCCGCAGCCTCCACATCTAAGACGAGTTGTAAGACATGCGCCGCATCATGTTTGGCCGCGCCGCCCAGCTCCGCAAGATCATTGAAGAGCGCAAACGGGTCCGCCGCTTCTCGCACAGGGCCTGGCCCGACAACCTCGCTCTCTTGCATCTCGGTTGCGGGCAGCGCGGATGCGCCGTGGTCCGCAATGCGACGGACCCAGAGAGAGACCTGCGCGGCCGACGGCGCATCGGCCCCCGTCAGCCTGACAATCAGGCTCGCTTTGCTGTCGGCGAAGGCGGTCAACTCCAGTCCGTCTAAGGCTGGCACCGGCTCGGCCTCCGGCGAGGCGGCGCTCGGATCGAGCCGGTAGAGCGCGATTCGAAGGTCTGCGTCGCCTTGGACGGCCGTCAGCGCGTCAACCCTCAGCCGCCGCGGCGCCGCAAGCGCAGCCAAACGCAGCTCGGGCCCATCGGGCTTGCTGCGCGGCGGCTCCTCCTGCGACGGCTCCTGCGACGCCTCCTGCGACGCCTCCGCCGCCTGTCCCGCGGGCGGGACCAGGGGCGTCGCCTGCTCGCGCGACAGCGAGGGCGAAGGCGCGCTGTTGTCTGGTGACGCGCGGCCCGAAAGCCTCAGCATCTCAGCCAGCGCCGTTCGATCTGCGGGGGAGAGCCCGCCTCGCCAGCGGATCCCCGGTCGCCCGCCCAATCGCGCCGCCAACTCGCGCAACGCCGTCCACCGCGCCAAGCGGAACGCCTCGTCGGCCCAAAACGCCTGGGCGGCGGCGGGATCGGGCGGATCTAAATTCAACTCGATGACGAGCCCCCGCGCGGCGAGGCCGCTGAGGAATACGCGCCACCGCGCGATCCGAGCACCGTCGAACACCCAAGGCCCCTGCGGCGACGGAGCGGCGGGATCCACCGCCCCGACACGCCGCCAGAACGCGCCGCCCGCCGCCGCATCGCCCGGCGCGGCGGCGAACAAGTCAAAACCAACCACCGGCGGGCCGGGTCGACGGCCCTTGGACACCGCGTCCGCGATGGAGGCCGCCGCCGCCTCCGTCAGCGCACCCTCCGGCCCTGTCAGCAAGCCCCGCCACTCCTGCACCGTAAGGTCATCATCCGATCGCCGCGGCGCTTCACTCGAGAGGACGGCGTCCGTCGCCGCCGCTTCAGATCGATCGCCTGGTCCGATTTCCAGGTCGCCGCGCCAAACGATGTCGTAATCCGCAAATCCGTGGGCGGCGTTGGCCAGCCGAGCGACCGCGGCGTCGACGCCGCGGCGAAATCTCACAGAGGCGCGCCAGGCGCCGGGCTCGGGGAGTGAAAAATGCGCCTTCCAGACAGAGCCGGCGCGCGCCCCCGTCTCCGCCGCGCGCCCATCCGCCGCAAAGAAGGCTGGCGCAGACAGTCGAGACGCCCCGGGCTCCCCGCCCGCCGCACCCTTCGCGCTGAGACGCTCCGCGTCGACCCAGAGATCGAAATCTCGGAAAGTTTCCTGATTTTCAGAGCGATACGGCCCGATAATTTCAAAGGTCAGGGGCTGATGCGCGGCTGCGGGCGACGGTGTGATCCCGCCTGCGCGCCACGGGCGCGAACGGATCATGGCTTTCTCCGGCGTAAAGCGCGCTCCCCCGAAGCGCGGGACCTGTGGTTGCCAAGTCACGGGATGAAGGGCAAGCCAAACGCGGCGCAGCGATCAATTTTTGGCGCCGCGCCGCCTCATCTCAGACTGAGTCTACGAAATAACTTGCGATATAGTAACGGTTTGGACTAGGCGCAGGGTCGGCGGAGGGCGTGTTCTTGTGGATCGCCATGGGCGACCCTTTGAAGGCGGGGTTGGTTTGTTAAAAGTCGGATCCCTGGAGGCTGAACTTGGGATGGTGAACTTCACACAACCGGCCATTGAAAAGGCCCGCCCGCTTATCAGAACAAATCCCGAAATGGTTAAGTCCTGGATTAGGGATAATCCATGATGAACGCTGCTTTCGGAAATCAACAAATGAGCTTCGACGACTATAGCGTAATGCTTTTTTAACGGGATCTAGCCCAAAGTGATTAGGGCGTTGGAAATAACCGCGTTGAAGCCTCCGCAACCTTGGGAGAGAACCGGGCGATGCAAGCACCCGATATCGTTGATACGCTCACTGAGCGGTTGAAAATTTTAATGAAAGAGTACCGCGTGAAAGCCGCGCCGCTCGCCCGCGCCGCAGAGCTTAATGAAAGCGCGGTGCGCGACATTTTACGGGGTCGATCCAAGAACCCTGGAATTGTTACTCTAAAAAAGATCGCCTCTGTCTTGAATTTGCGGCCGAGCGCGCTGTTCGAAGCCGGTCAAGGCTGGCCTGTGGTCGGCACGATTGGGCCGGATGGCGTCATCAGCGCGACGGAAGATGAGAGCGTGTTACCCACGCATGTTGAGAATCCATTTTTCGCATACCGACAGGAAGACTACGCCGCGCTCGTCGATCGCAGCGGCTCGGTCGCGCCGCTCGCATTTGAGGGCGATTACTTGATTTTTAAACCAGATCAAGACGCATTAGATGAAGCCGACATTGGTAAACCGTGCGTCTGCGAGTTAGAGGATGGGCGAACACTGATCCGCGTGCCGCGGCTCGGCGACAAAGCAAACTGCTATCACCTGACCCCGCTCAACCTATACGGCGCGCCAGAAATGAATGTTCCCGTCCAGCGCGCATCGAGGATCGCCCTCGCCCTGCCGGCGGCGTTTGTTCCAAACCTAAAGCGACCGACCCATGGCGCGCCTTCTGGCGCGCTCCATGAGGACAAGGCGACGTACACGCCACCGCGCAAATAAGGGTGCGTCGTCAGCCGCTTCGGGCGCCCACCGCGTCGCCTCTCGTCCTGATCTCTCAATCCTGTTGACATGTCCCGAGCGAGTGAACGCGCGCCGCTTCAGAAAATTAAGCGGGCAAATCCCCGTCCACATTGCCGACAGGCGCGCGGTATGCGCCACGTATCGCCGGGGGTGGGCGAAACCGGTGGGACAGGCGGAGCGCGATGATCCGGATCCTGCACACGGCTGACTGGCATCTCGGCCAGACGCTCGCCGGGTTTGATCGGAGCGCTGAGCACGAGGCCGCGCTGCGGCAACTGTTGGATTGGATCGTCAGCCGCGACGTGGACGCGCTGATCGTGGCGGGAGATGTGTTCCACACCGCCAACCCGCCCGTGGCGGCGCAGCATATGTTGTTCCGCTTCTTGCGGGAGATCGCGGAAGCGGCGCCCCGGACCGATGTGATCGTGATCGCAGGGAACCATGACAGCGGATCGAGGCTTGAACTGCCAGCCGCGTTGGCCGCGCCGCAGATCCGCATTTATGGAGCTCCGGGGCGCCGACACGGGGGCGTTGATCCAGAGGCGACGCTGGCGCCCTTAACCAACGCCCGCGGAGAGGTGGCCGCCATCGCTGCGGCCCTCCCCTATCCAAGACCAGGCGATCTCGCCGATTTCGGGCCGGGCGCGACCGGGGAAGGAGCGTCACCAAAAGCGTCTCAGGGCGCGTCTGAGGGCGCGTCGCAAGCGCCTCCGATCGCCGAGCGCGGGGATGCGCGCCGGCCCGTCAAAGCCTTCCTCTGCAGCGCTGCGGCGGCGGCGGCGCGGCGCTGGCCCGGGGCGCCCCTCGTGGTGGTGACGCATCTCCATGTGACGGGCGGTCTCGGCGGTGGAGAGGAAGAGCGCCCGATCCTGATCGGAGGGGAGCCGTCGATTCCCCTATCCGACTTTCCGCCAGGCGCCGCCTATGTGGCGCTCGGCCACTTACATCGTCCCCAGACCCTCCAGGGCGCGCCGAGGGCCGTGTACGCGGGCCCGCCGATCCCTTTGTCCAACGACGAGGCGGCCCATGTGCAGAGCGCGGCGCTGGTGGAGATCTCGCCGAGGGACGCGCGCGACGCCGACGGGGTTCACCTCGAAATCGAGCGCCTGCCGTTCCAACGGACCCGCGGCTTTCTTCGGGCGCCCGAGCGCGGGGCGGCGCCGCCGGCGGCGTTGGAGACAATCCTGAGGAACCTCGCCGCGCGCGTGCGGGAAGATCCGGAGGCGCGCGCCGCGCCGCCGTTTCTGGAGGTTTGCGTCGCTTTAGACGCGCCTGAACCGGATCTGCGTCGCAAGGTGGACCTCGCTTTGGCGGACGCGCCGGTGCGTCTGACGCGGATCAGGCGAGAGCGGCCGGCGGCCCAGAAAAAGGCGGCGGAAGACGGCGCCGACGCGCCGCGGGCGGGCC
>JBCCTM010000271.1:0-4556 GCA_039198535.1 Pseudomonadota bacterium | reverse complement strand
TCCGGCGTCATCAGGGCTCCGCATCGGCGAGGGCAGGGCGTCTTTCTCGCGCTCTGCAATCGCCAGAACCAGCGCGGCGGCCTGATCGGTTGAGCGGCGCTGGAGAGCGCTGATCGGGGCCACATAGCGCTCGGACATCGCCAGCGAGCGGTGCCCCATGGCTTCTTTGACCCGCAACGCCGAGCCCGTCTGCAAGCCGATCACCCCGGCGATCAGATGGCGGAGGTCGTGGCGACGCACATCGCGCAGCCCCGCCGCCGCTACCGCCTTCTCCCAACTGCGCCGATGCTCCCAATCGGAAAGCGGCCCTTGCTCCCGCGCCGCCCCCGCCAGGGCGGGGAACACCCACGCGCCGCGGTGGCGCCCCTGACCAAACGCCGCGGAAACCTCCAAAAGATAGTGCAGCAGCCGATGGGTGGAGCGCGGGAAGGGCGCGCGCCGCGGGCCAGTCTTGCCCAATATGGTCGCCTCATGGACCACCATATCCACCGCATCCCAGCGGAGCGTGCGCACCTCGCCGACGCGCCATCCCGTGAGCATGCCAAGCATGATCGCCGGAGCCGCGAAGCGATGCTTTTGTTCCGCTTGCAGATCGATCAGGGCGCTCCATAAGGCGGCCACCTCGTCCGCTGTCATCATGCGTTCGCGATGCCGTTCCGGATAGCGTCTCACGCCTTTGGCGGGATTGCTGTTTGGCGGCGTCAGATCCCGCTGCTCAGCGAAGCTAAACAAGGCCGACAGCGTCGCCAGCGCCCGATTGGCGGCGTAAGGCGTGTCCGCGAGTTGCGCCATGCGGTGGGCCACGTCGGATTTGCGGATTGTATCGATGGGACGCGCCGCCAGCGGCGCAAGCGGCGCGCGCATATGGCTGCGCATGTTGTCGATGGTCTTGGGCGCGAGGCGGCGCGTCTCCGTGCTCAGATAAAGATCGAATAGCTCGCGGAGGCTCGGCGTCCGCCGCAGAGCCATCTTCTCCATCTGCGGGTCGCCGCCCTCCGCCACGGTCTGGGCATGCCGCCGGGCCACGCCGCGGGCCTCATCCGGCGCGTAAGTCTCCAATTTTCCAATGGTCAGCTTACGCACCGGCGCGCGCCGCCCACCGCGCGCGCGGTACTGAAAGATATAAGACGCCGCGCCGCTGGCTCGGATCCGGCAGCCAAAGCCACGGGGCTCGACACACCATAAAATGATGTCTCGCCGCTTGCGCTTCGCATGGGCGACGCCTTCAAGGATCCGGCTGCGGGTGAGCTTCACGCCTTTCCGCCGCGGGCCGCGCGTCGGCGGCGCGTCGTCCCGGTCGTCATCGAACTCAATCCGCCCGTCAGAGGCCATGTCGCCCGTCGCGCTTGACCTTCCCTAGCGCTCTTTCCCTAGGACCATACAATATCTGGCGTTTAACACCGAGGCAACAGGGCGAAACCTCAGCCGTCGGCGGCGACGCGAGCGGAGATGATCCGGTCAGGCGTTACGCCCAGAGGAAGCTCGCCCCGCCGCGTGGATTTATGGGTGCGAGTGAGGCGATCGACCACATCCATGCCTTGGGTGACCCGGCCCACCACGGTGTAGAGCCCGTCCAAGGGCGCAGCGCGGTCGAACATGATGAAAAACTGGCTGTTGGCCCCATCGCGATCGCGGGTGCGCGCCATGCCGACAACGCCGCGCTCAAACTTTACGTTGGAGAATTCGGCCTGCAGGTTCGCGCGCCCCTCCGCGCCGCCGACGCCATCGCCGTTTGGCGATCCGGTCTGCGCCATAAAGCCTTCGATGACGCGGTGAAACAGCTTGCCATTATACCAGCCGTCCCGCGTCAGGCTCTTCAAGCGTTCCGCGTGATTGGGGGCGAACTCCGGCACGAGCTCAATCACAACCTGTTCCGTGGAGGCGGGCGAGGTGTCGGAAGGGCTGTCATAGCCGAGGCCGATTTGCAGAATGAGCGTGTTGGCGGCCGCATCCTCGCTGTGCGCCGGTGTCGCGCCGCCCAGGCTGAGGCCCATCGCCAGCGCCGCGGCGCCGGCCAGTCCCCCCAGGGTTCGTATAAATCCAAGCACGGTCATCGCACCACCTTTCCCCTAACTGTCCCCATCCTCAGTGACGCGCCGCGTTCCATCGCCCGCCACGCGTGAAGGATCCTTGGCGTCTCACAGACCTCAGAAATGGGGACGAAGCGCGCCGTCCGAAAGGCGACATTGCGTGAAAAACGCCTTCGCGGAGCGGTCAAACGTCTCGCCCAACGCGTCGATACAGCTGATTCTTCACGTTTTCGGTGACGAATTTGGATACATCGCCATCGAGGCGGGCGATCTCTTTCACGAGCCGCGAGGCGATGGCTTGGTGATTGGGATCCGCCATCAAGAACACCAGCTCCACTTGATCGTTGAGGGCCCGGTTCATCCCCACCATCTGAAACTCATATTCAAAATCGGCGACCGCCCGAAGGCCGCGAATGATCATCTGCGCGCCGACATCCATGGCGAAATCCATCAGGAGGTTCTCAAACGGCCGCACGGTGATCTGCGCGCCCATCTCCTGCGCAATGGGCGCGCATTCCTGCTCTAGCATCGCCACGCGTTCTTCGAGGTCGAACAGAGGGCCTTTGTCTCGGTTCACCGCGACCCCGATCACCAATTCGTCCACCAGCCGCAAGCTGCGGCGGATGATGTCCAAATGGCCGAGAGTGACCGGGTCAAACGTGCCCGGATACATGCCGACGCGTCGGCTGGGGGTCTGCGATGCGGCCACGGGGCCCTCCCTCGGTGTCGCCGAGCCCGATGCGACGCCGCGCGACAGGGAAGGCGCGGGCGGGGCGTCGGCGGCTCTGGCGATCGCCTGATGGCGTTCTAATCGGTCGCCGGAGCGCTCATCGCCGCGGCACCAGGCGGATCACATTGCCTTCGACCTCCCGGGTCAAGCTAGAGAGCGGCGTCGCCAGCCTGTCCGGCGCACGGAGGCCGTCTTGCGAGGCCGCCGCCTCAAGCTGCGCCGCCGCGAGCCCTGTCGCATCCAACAGATCGGCTTGGTCGAGCAGCGCGTCATCGAAACGCGCGCCAGCGAGATGCGCGCGGGCGAAGGTCGCGCCGCTGAGATTGGCCCCGGAGAAATCCGCCCGCTCCAATTTTGCGCCGTCAAAACGCGCGCCGCGCAAATCGAGGCCCGCGAAGACCGCCTCAGTGAGGTCGAGATCCTTGAAACCGCGGTCCAGCACCTGCCGGTCGAATTTGGCCCCTTCGAAGCTCACGGAGCGCGCGCTGGCGCCGCGCAAATCCGCGCCCCTGAGGTCAGCGCGCCGGAAAACCGCGCCGTCCAAGGCGGCGTCGCAGAGGCGCGCCCGGCGGAGGCTCGCGCCTTCGAAGATCGCGCCTCTCAGGTCCGCTTCTCGGAGGTCCGCTCGGTCGAAGGTCGCCCCCGACGCGCCTGAGCGCGCCAAATCCGCACCCCCCAGGCGCGCGCCGGCGGCGTCGATGCGCCAGAGCGTCGCGCCGTCCAACCGCGCTCCCGAAAAGTCCGCCCGAGCGGCCTGGGCCCGTCCTAGATTAGCGAAGGACAGCTCCGCTCCACAGAGCGTCGCGCCGTCCAGCACCGCTTCTCTCAGATCGGCGTCGCGCAGTTCGGCGGCGGAAAAATCAGCGGCGCGGAGGTCCGCCCCGCGCAGGGGCGCTTGCCGGGCGGACACGCCTTGAAAGGCGGCGCCGGAGAGATCCGCGCGCTCCCCCTTCTCAAGGCCCTTCAGGGTCGCCACCCAGGTGTCCAAGCCCGCCGCGAATGCGGCGGCGTGCTGTTTATTCGCCATATCTGCTCTGCGCCCGCGCTGTGAGGGCCTCCACCGGCCCGGCTGCGCTTTCCCGCGCCCAAACCGGGCGCGCCACCGCTCTCCCCAGGCCCGAAGGGCGCGCGCCACGCCCGTTGGACTCCCTAATGACTTGCCCAATGGTGTTTGTCTCCCCCCTAAACCGCGCGCTCCCGCGCGGCGACGCCTGTCCCCCAAGATCAGGCTTTTTCTCAGGAATAGGAGAGTTCCGCGCGGCGGTCTTGGGGGATGGCGCGCCGACACCGCCACTTTTTGTCGCAGCGACGTTGGCGCTGGGGGAGGGGCATCGGGCGCGGAGGTCCCGCCAGAGCGCTCCAACCACAAGCGCGTGCCGAGATCACTCGGCCGCGACGCGCTTGGATTTGGAGGCGCCGGCCCCCGCCCGAGCCCGCTTCTGGGGCGACGCGACGGCCGGTTTTAACGACGCCTGCGCGCGCGCGCTGCGCCCTTCGGTCAAAATCTCGCGCAGATAGCGCCCTGTATGGCTGCGCGGCTCCGCCGCCACATCCTCGGGCGTCCCGCATGCGATGACCTCGCCGCCGCCATCGCCGCCTTCAGGGCCTAAATCCACCACCCAGTCGGCGGTTTTGATCACGTCGAGATTATGCTCGATCACCACCACCGTATTGCCGGCCTCCACCAGCTCATTCAGCACTTCCAATAACTTGCGCACATCCTCGAAATGCAGGCCGGTGGTTGGCTCGTCCAGGATGTAGAGCGTCTGCCCGGTCGCTTTCCGGGCCAGCTCCTT
>JBCCTM010000270.1:0-4595 GCA_039198535.1 Pseudomonadota bacterium | reverse complement strand
CCGTGTTCCCCGCACGCGCGGGGATGAGCCGTGGCGGAGCACGCCCTCGATGCGCGTCCCGGGGTGTTCCCCGCACGCGCGGGGATGAGCCGACGGTTACCTTTTCAGTGGAGCGGGAGCTCTTGTGTTCCCCGCACGCGCGGGGATGAGCCGGGCGGGCGGAGATGGTCAGCCTAAGCCCGCGCGGCGCGCAACAGCTAGGGATATCAGCCTAATGCCCCGAATTCACATTTGGATGCCAGACACCCTGGACGCCATGCTGCCGCGCGGCATGAGCCGCTCCGGCGGGATAGCCTCCGCCGTTGATCGATACGTCGAGCTATGCAAGCGTACGCCGGTGCCCGCCTTCACAGACGCCGAATGGGCGCTGTTGCGTGAG
This sequence comes from Pseudomonadota bacterium, assembly GCA_039198535.1. Taxonomy (GTDB): domain Bacteria; phylum Pseudomonadota; class Alphaproteobacteria; order Rhodobacterales; family Rhodobacteraceae; genus JALEGB01. Next base: position 4,216 of record JBCCTM010000270.1, on the reverse strand, counting down.
GCCCTACACGGGACCGCCTGGCAGCCCGCCGCCAATATCTCCACGCTTTGGCATAGGGTCGAGGACGCCATCGGCCTAAATGATCTCGGCGCGGCGCATCCCGACGTGAACACCGAGGCCCTGCTCGCACAGCTCAAAAATCTGACCTACGCCGAGGCGCTCAAAATCGTCGCCACCCTGGAAGCGGAGGCCACCGACCGCGCGGGCTAGCCCTCCGTGTTCCCCGCACGCGCGGGGATGAGCCGGGCGCGGCCAGCGTGACGCGAATTCGAACCACCTGTTCCCCGCACGCACGGGGATGAGCCGCCCATGATCTGGCCAGCGGCGACCGGCTGCGCGTGTTCCCCGTACGCGCGGATGAGCCGTTTCAGGTCGACCTCCGTCTCCGCGACGCCGCGTGTTCCCCGCACGCGCGGGGATGAACCGCATTTCAAGGCGATGGGCCATCAGGACCAAGAGTGTTCCCCGCACGCGCGCGAAAATCGATGCAAACCCTAACAACAGCGGGTGACTTAGAGTTTTTGGCGGCGAGTGAGGGAAAAACTTCGAACTCTGAGGGCTCTCGACGTTTCTTCGAAACGCCTGCCGCCTGCAACGTGGACAAAAGCTCCCGTGTTTCTGGCGAAACGCGTTTGGCGGACGGGGTGGGATTCGAACCCACGGAACCTCTCGGTTCAACGGTTTTCAAGACCGCCGCAATCGACCACTCTGCCACCCGTCCCGCTCCGCCGCCACAACCGCGCGCGGCGGCTTCCGCCTAGAGGTGCTCCGTACTGGAGCTCCCCAGCCGCCCGCGCCGATCCGCCGAGACCTCTCTTTGGGGCGTCGGGATGCGTTGGGCAAGATGCGCAAGGCGCTTGGGCCAAGCGCGTTGGGCGCCGTCCTTAGAAATCCGCGGGGATTGGGCACGCGTCGCAAATGCGATTATCGCACAGGCGACAGAGGCGTCGCCGCTCCCCATCGCTCGGCTGCAATGAAGACAGCATTTTGTGAAGCAGCGCCGCCAAGGCGTCCTGTTCGGACACGGTCAGCGGCGTGAGCATGGGCCGTATCGCCGCCAATCGGCCCTCCAGCAAGGCCTCCCGCCGCCGATGGCCTTCAACCGTCAGATACAAGGCGATGGCGCGCTTATCCGCCGCCGGACGGCGCTCCACCAGGCCGTCGGCGACGAGCCGATCGATCAGACGGACGGCGCCGGGATGCGACAGGCCGAGCACATGCCGCAATTGATCGTTGGACGGCCCTAATCCGTAGCCGATCACGACAAGCGCCGCGGGCGTCTCGCCCGACCGATTGAGGGTGTCGCGGGCCGTGGCCTCAATGCGATCGGCGATCGCGAGCCCGACGGCTCCCAGTAAGTTGGCGGTGCGGTCGATCATCGGGCTGATGTATGTGCGTCGCGCACATTTTCCAATTGACCATATGTGCGCGGCGCACATAGTTGGGCGTTCTTGCTGATGATGTCACCCGGAGCGCGACATGGACGAGACAAACCTCACCGCCGAACACCTGGATTTCTATGAACGCTTCAAATCGTTCTGGGCGGCCCCCAAGGGCGCGCGCGTCGCGGAACTGATCGCCCCCGACGCGACCATTCACTTCACCGGCGCGGGAACGATGTCCGGGGCCGCATACGGCGATTGGATGGCGGAGACGCTAGCGGCGATGGAGGACCTTTGCGTGACGCCCCTCGACTGCGCTGGGAACGGCGACATGCTGTATATCGCTTGGGAAACCTCGGCGACGCTCCATGGCGCGCGGCGCACCTATCGCGGTGTGGATCGCTTCCGCATTAGAGACGGCATGGCCGTCGAGGAGCATGTCATCTTTGATTCCGCGGTGCTTTCCCCAGAGGGCCGGGCCGGCGTCGAGCACTGAGCGACGCCGGCCGCTTACGCCGACGCTGATCGCCCAGATCAGCGCGCCTCGCCCTGATCTCGGGGCGGGGCCATGGCCCCCCAAAACAGGGGGTTCCGGACCCTGTGATCGCGCCTACGAGAGGGTGGTGGCCGCGCATCCTGCGCCCACGACCGACCCGTCTGCAGCGAACATAAGGGGAGCGGACAGATGACCGAGCTTAAGCCGCCAGGATCGTCGAAAATTGACTACGCCTTCGCCATGCGGATCGTCGGGCTGATCGGCGAGCCGCATCAAGTCCATGACACGCTTATTTTCAATGTCGTCAGCTCGACCGTCGAAGGCCCGGGGATCAAGGCGGAAGGCATGCTGCCGGCCGGCGACTGGATCCATGTCCGCAAAGATGGCAGCTGGAAGCTCGATGTACGTTTTTCCTTGATGCTCGATGACGGCTTTCCGGCGTTGGTCGAATACAATGGCATCGTCAAAATGACGCCTGAGCAATTTGAGAAAGGTCAAACCGAAGCCGGCATCGACGTTGACGCGGTATACTTTTACGCAACGCCATATATTTCCACGGATTCAGAGAAGTACGCCTGGCTCAACGATCATGTCTTCATCGGCAAGATCGTGCACTTTGGCGGCGGCAAGGTCGTCTATGACATCTTCAAGCTGGTCTGAGGCGCGCCATGTCCGCAGAACATGAAACGCCGTCTGGAGGCGCCGCCCTCGCCTCCGAGAACGCGCCGCCGCCCATTGCGCGTCTGCGCATCGGCGAGGAGATGGTGGTCGGCGATTGGCGCGGGGCCGATCCCTTCGAGCCGAATTTCCGCGATGACCCCTACACGGCGCTCAACCGGCTCCGCGAGGTCGACCCGGTCAACCTGACCCCGGTCGGGCCGTGGCGGATTTCGAAATTTGCGGATGTGAACCAAGCGTTCCGCGCCGCCAAAACCAGCCAGACGCTGTCGACCGGCGAAGCGCCGAATTTCGACCCGCTGGACCGGCGCGGCAGTTTTCTGGAGTTCATGCTCAACCAAGATGGCGATATCCACCATCGGCTGCGCGGCCTGGTGCAAAAGGCCTTCCGGCCGCGCACGGTGCGGCGGATGGAGCAGGCCGTCGAGGAAGCGGTGGATCACGCGCTTGAGGCCGCGCTGCGCGATGGCGGCATGGAAGTGATCGAAGCCATGGCGCGCTACGTGCCCTCCAGCATGATTTGCCGGATCATGGGGGTGCCGGACGAGGATCGGCCGAAATTCATCGCGTGGACCGCGGCGCGCACCAATGCGTTCTTCGCGCGTTTCCTGCCGGAAGAGGTCCGCGCGGTCACACGCGCCGCCGCCGAAGAGATGGCGGACTATTTCGACGACATGGTCCGCGCCCGCCGAAAGGACCCTCAGGATGACTTGGTGAGCGAACTGATCGCCGCGGAAGTGGAAGGTCAGCGACTGACCGACGAGGAGATCACCGTGCAGTCGATCGGCGTGATCACCGCCGGCTTTGAGACGACCATCGGATTGATTGGGAATGGCGTGCGGGCGTTTGTCGAGCATCCCGCCCAGATGGCGGCGCTGCGCGAGAACCCGAAGCTAATCGGCAAGGCGGTGAATGAATGCCTGCGCTTTGACACGCCGGTGCTGTTCAACTGGCGCGTGCTGGAGGAGCCCTTCGTGTTCTCCGGGCGGGAACTGCCGGCGGACAGCGTGCTGTGGTTGATGCTGGGATCGGCGAACCGGGATCCCGAGCAGTTCGCCGATCCGGACGTCTTCGACATTGAGCGGCGCGACCCTGGCCTCGTCTCGTTTGGCGGCGGACCGCATATCTGCCTCGGCAACCATCTGGCGAAGATGGAGGCGACCCACGCCTTCCGGGCGCTCGCGCAGCGCACCGCGGGGATCGAGATCCGTGCGGAGCCGGTGGAATGGTCGCCCTCCTTCTTCCGCGTCATGGACGCCTACCGCATCTCGTTTCACTGACCACAGCGGGGCTTTGCAACGCCGCCCAAACGACCGCCGCCTGCGCCATTTGCGCGGCTGGCTCGGCGCGGTCTTTCCCCCCAAAAATAGGGGGGCGTCGGCGCGGTTTTCAAATAACCTCCGACGCTAAGCCGACGCGTCAGGAGAGGCGACGCGCCTGTGACGGAGGAGATCTCGGCGATGCATGATGGGGCCGAGCAGACGCCGGGCGCCCGCGCGCTGTCGCCCATCGCACCCGGCGGCGCGGCGATCGAGCAGGCCGGCGCGCTACGCTACCGGCCGCCCCGCGCGCCCGGCGGGCTCCTGCGCCGCGAGCGGCTGCTCCGCCGCGTCGCCGAGGCGTCGAGCTTGCCGCTCACCACGCTATTCGCGCCGGCGGG
>JBCCTM010000269.1:0-4596 GCA_039198535.1 Pseudomonadota bacterium | reverse complement strand
GCGGTGAACACCTGATCATAGTGGTGGGCGTTAAGGTAACCGTCATAGCCCATGGAGGCGAGCGCCTGTTGACCCCGCATGAGCAGCGCGTCGGCGAAGCCTCGGACGAACATCACCAGCGCCAGGATCATATACATGATCCCGATTTTCTTGTGATCGACCGAGGTCAACCATTCATACCACAGATAGCCCCAGAGGTTGTTGCGGGTGATCAGGTAGACCACAAGAGCGCCCCCGAAGGCGGCGCCGATGGCGGTGGTCAAGATGATCGGATCGTAGAAGGGGAAGATCTCCCAGGTGAGTTTTCCCCAGAACCAATGCGCGACTTCGGCGCCCGCGGTTCCTCCATATTCGCCCGGCGTCGCCATGATTAGTTCGCTCCCCGCGCCGCAGATGCGTCTGGCCCCGGCGTCAGCAGGCTCACCTGCGTCCGGGGGCCGCCCCTGGCCAGGGTGGCGCGCAAGGCGGCGACGCGGGTGGCGGGATCGTCCACCTCGCACATCCCCGCGAACGCATAACGGTTGGTCAAGCCGGCCAGGCCGCCGCCGCCCATGGCGTCCACCATCATCATGTCATGCTGGCAGAGCTTGCCCCGCCCGACGCACATATTGACGATGCGATCCCAGAGGCCGGTCTCGATGCTGCTGAAATAGGTGACCGGATGGGCGATGGAGGCCTCCTCCAGCGCCACAAATGCTGTGCGGTCCAGCGTCTTCCCCTGGCTCGACACCTTCGCCACCCAGGCGTCGAACCCACCTTCGTCGAAGGCGTGCATGGTGAAGCGCATCTGGTTGAAGCCATTGCCGCTGTAATTGGCGGAGAAGCCCTCATAGTCGCCGGGCTCGTTCAGCACCGCATTCAGCTCGGTCTGCATCCCCGCCATGGCGTAGATCTGGCCCGCCATCGCTGGGATGTAGAAGGAGTTCATCACCGTGTTGGACGTCAGTTGGAACTCCACTGGTCGGTCCACGATGACCGCCGCCTCGTTCACCGAGGCCACGCCCTGCTCCGGGTAGATGAACAGCCACTTCCAATCGAGCGAGGTGACTTGGATCACCATGGGCTCCACATCGGCCGGCATGGGTTGTTCCGCGGAGATGCGGCGCAGCGGTTCATAGGGGTCGAGCCGGTGCGTCGCCACCCAGGTCAGACCGGCGAGGCAGATAATGATCGCCAGCGGCACGGACCAGACCACGATCTCCAAGCTGATCGAATGGTCCCAATCGGGCTCATAAGTGGCGTCTTTGTTGGACGCGCGATACTTCCACGCGAAGAACACCGTCAGGGCCATCACCGGCACAATCACAATCAACATCAAAACGGTGGCGTAGATGATCAATTGGCCCTGCTGCGCCGCCACGTCGCCTTGGGGGCTGAGCACGACAAGATTGCAGCCGGCGCCCATGAGCGCCAGGACACCGACAGACAGGAGCTTGAGGACTTTCATCGGAACCACGCCAACGAGCTGAACCAAGTGATTTAGATGCGGGCGACGCGCGCTGGGGACGGGCCTTAGGCGATGTGTCGCTGTGCTGAGCATGCCCGTTTACCTCCCTAAAGAAATATGGCGCAAACTGTCGGTGGAGCCAGAAGACTTTGCGACCACGTTGCCGCAGCGACCGGAGCGCGCGGGGGGCGTCCGGAACATACAGGGAAATGGGTTAATGAGCGACGCAACAAATCGGCGATCTGAAACCGTCGCGATTGATGAAGTCATCACGACAGTCATTATGGCGCGCGTGACCGACTTCTTTGGCTTCTTTGTTTACGCTATTGCGTCAGTCCTGGTTTTCCCTCGTTTGTTTTTCCCAATGTATGACAGTGTCACGGCGACGCTGCTGTCTTTCGCGGTATTTTCAATCGCATTCTTGGCCCGGCCGCTCGGTGCGATCCTGGGGGACGCGCTGCAGCGCCGCACCAGCGCGCCCGTTCGGATCATGGCGGCCCTCATGGTGTTTGGCAGTTCGACCGTCGCCATCGGCCTGTTGCCGGGCTACGACGCGATCGGATGGACCGCCCCGGCGCTGCTGATGGCGCTGCGCATCGCCCAAGGCGTCGGCTTGGGCGGCGCCTTCGACGGCATCACACTGCAATTGCAAAACCTCGCGCCCGAGGGCCGCAAGGGCCTCTATGGGATGGTCCCGCAGCTCGGCGGACCGATCGGGTTTTGTGTGGCCGCTTCACTCTTCTATGTGCTCGTGGGGTTCCTCGAAGACGATGAGTTCATCGATTTCGGCTGGCGGTTCGCCTTCTTCGGCGTGATGGCGGTGAACGTGGTCTCCCTATTCGCGCGCCTGCGCCTGCTGTCGGCGGGCTTTGGCGCAGAGATCATCGCGCCGAAATCCGCGCCGATCATTCCCATGATACGCGAGCAATGGGAGCCCATCGCCATTTCTGCGTTCATGCCCCTGGCGAGCTACGCGTTGTTCCACATGGTCACCGTGTTTCCGCTGGCCTACGCGCTGCTCTACACGGAACTCGACATCGACTATGTGCTGCTCTTGCAGTTCCTCGCGGGGGTGCTGGGCGTCTGCGCGACCATCGCCTCGGGCGTGCTCTCCGATCGCTTTGGGCGGCCGAAAGTGCTGGGCTTTTGCACTTTGGCGATCCCGCTGCTCTGCCTGACGATCCCCCTGCTCCCCAGTTACCCATCGATCTACATTTTCGCAGGCTTCATCTTGCTGGGGCTCGCCCATGGCCAGTCAAGCGCCATCGCGCCGGCGCGCTTCAAGCCGGAATACCGGTATTCAGGCGCGGCGGTCTCGATCAATCTGTCCTGGATCGTCGGCGCGGCCTTCGCCCCGCTGGTTGGCCTGGCGCTGACGGCGGCCTTCGGTTTGGAGGCCTCGGCGCTCTACTTGCTCTCCGGCGCGGTGGTGACGGGGTACGTCCTCTACGCCCGCTACGGCGCGGCGGCGTTCAAGATCAGTTGGGCTTCAACGGAAGAAAACTGAGCGCCAACAGGCAGACGGCGGCGATGGTCCCGTAGAGCCAGGCTTGCCAAGCGGGCCCCTCGGTGCGCCACACATGGCGATAGCGGTAACCCGCCAGCACCCCGGCGACCAGCGCCGCCACGGCGGTGGTCGGCGTCAACACGAGGCCGTCTAGTCCCAACATCTCCAGATCTGCTCCTTGCGTCCGCGCGCAGATCACGCGCCCTGCGACAATATAGCGTGGCTTAAACGCACTTTCTTGCTGAATAGGCGTGGCTTTTTCCTAGTGACGCGCCTTCGGGCCTCCGCGCATACTCCGGATATAACAAAGGCTTTCCGGCGCAAGCACCGGGGCCAAGGTCCACGCCTTAGGGAGATCAGCACCGTGCCAACCTCTTTCCAAGCGCCCCGCAAGCGGGAAACCGAGAGCCGGCGGTCCTATAGTCAATCCGTTGAGACCAATTTGGCGAACGAGCCGTCGACGGTTCGGAGCGTGCTCGATCGGAAAGGGCGGCAGGTCCACTCGATCCGGCCGGAGGCGACGCTGGCCGTCGCCGTGCGCATCCTGCGCGACAAAGGCATCGGCGCGCTGCTGGTGATCGACGAGAACGACCGGGTGCAGGGTATCCTCTCTGAGCGGGATATCGTGCGGAAATTGGCGGAGACGCCGGGGCAAACGCTGCCGCAATCGGTGGCGGAGAACATGACGCGGGTGCTGGAGATGTGCGGCCCCGATGATGAATTGGTCTCCGTCCTGCGGCGCATGAGCGAGGGACGCTTCCGCCACATGCCGGTGATCGAGGATGGCGATCTTTGCGGCGTCGTCACCATCGGCGATGTGGTCAATTTCCGTCTGTCACAGCTGGAGCATGAAGCGCTGCAAATGAAGCAGATGATCGTCGGCTGAGGTCGGCGCGTCGTCGCGTGAGGCGGCGCGAGCAGGATGCGCCGCCCAGGGCCATCGAGGCCCCGCGCGCCGCTCGCGACCACCCCAGCCCGCGGCGCCACGCGCCCAGAGGTTCCGCGAGCGCGGCGGAAAGCCCACGCGCCTCCCAGCACGCGCCTCCTGGAGGCCTCCTGGAGAGAGATGCGAAGTCGGGGCCGCGGGGCCAAACCGATGGTCGGCTCTTGGGGCCGCCCAGCGGTGAAACCGGCCCGCAGCGAAAGCGGCCCGTAGAGACATCCGCCTTAACCCGCTTCATGCTCCACCCTTTGCGCCTGCGGGGCGCGTATATGCGGAGCAGGGCGAATGGACGGCGCGATCGTCACCGGGATTGCGGGGGTCTGGGCCGGGGTGTCGCTGGGCGGCGCGCTCGTGGCCGCGCCCGCGAAGTTCCGCGCGCCGTCTTTGACCCGTCCGGTGGCGCTGGAAGTGGGCCGTGCGCAATTCGCCTGGGTCGGGGCGACCGAGGCGGCGTTGGCCGCCGGCCTGCTCGGGGCGATGTTTCTCCAATCCGCGCCGGTTTGGCCCGGGGCGCTGCTCGCCATCGCGCTGTTCGCCGCGCAACGGCTGGGCGTTATGCCCTTTCTTGACGCGCGCACCCGGCAAATCATCGCGGGCGGAGGGCCTCCGCCAAGCCGGCTGCATCAAATGTTCGTGCTCCTTGAGATCGCGAAGTTTTTCTTGTTGGCGTGCCTGGCGCTGGGGCTCGCGCCGCTCTCG
>JBCCTM010000268.1:0-4609 GCA_039198535.1 Pseudomonadota bacterium | reverse complement strand
CCGCAATCGACCGCGACGAAATTCGCTGAAGAGGGCAGTGTCGTCAGCCCGCTCGCCTCTGCGATCTCAGCGATCCGCAGGCGGCTCTCGGCGATGGCTCGCACCAGCGCCCCAAGCCCCGCCTCATCCTGAAGCGCCGCCAGCGCCGCGATCTGCGCCAACCGGCCCACGCCGAAATGATTGCGGACCTTATGGAAGGCGGCGACCGTCTCCGGCGCTCCGATGGCGTAGCCGACGCGCATGCCCGCCAAGCCGTGCGCCTTCGAGAACGTCCTCAGACGCACCAGATTGGGCCGCGTGAGATCGGCGGCGATCGGCGGAGCGGCCCCCTCCGCCGTTTCCAGATACGCCTCGTCCAGCAGGATCAAGCAGTGCTCCGGCGTAGCGTCGATGAAACGGTCGACGGCCTCCGCGGACCACTGCGCGCCCATGGGATTGTCAGGGTTGGCGAGGTAGACGACCCGCGCGCCCTCATCCCGCGCCGCGGCGGCCAAGCCCTGTAAATCACAGCGGTCCTCTCGATAGGGTACGGCCGCCAAACGCGCGCCATGCCCGATCACATGATAGGCGAAGGTGGGATAGCCGCCGAGCGAGCTGACCGCCACCGCGCCCGGCGGCAAGGCGAGCCGGCAGGCCAAGCCCAGCAGCCCATCGATCCCCTCGCTCAGCACGATCGCCTCGAGGGGCGCGTCGAGGCGCTCCGCCAAAGCGGCGCGCAGCGCGCCGCCCTCCGGGTCGCCATACATCCACGCTTCGGACGCCGCCCGCGCCAGCGCCTCCCGCACCGCGGGCGAGGGGCCGAAGCCGTTCTCATTGGCGCCGAGACGCGCCTCGAAGGGCCGCCCCCGGGCGCGCTCTAAGGTCTCTGGCCCCACAAACGGAACGGTGTCGGGCAAGGCCTCCGCCACCGGCGAGAACACCAAACGCGCCGCTCTGTCCGCTTGGTCTCGCTCGCCGCTCCGTGCTCCGTGGGATTGGCTCTCGTCCTGGCACTCGTCCTGGCACACGTCCTGGCTCTCGTCCTGGCCCCGACCCTCGCAGCCGCCGCTCATTCCGCCGGCGAGACCCGGTAGAGCCCGCCCTCGCGCGCGTCGGTCAGAAAATAGAGCGCGCCGTCTGGGCCTGTGCGCACATCCCGGACCCTGCCGAAGGCGTCGGCGAACAGGCGCTCTTCGCCCACCACCTCGCCGTCACGGATGTCGAGCCGGGACACCAGCTCGTATTTCAACGCGCCCACAAAGATGTCGCCCTTCCATTCGGGGAACAGATCTCCGGTGTAGAACGTCATGCCGGACGGCGCGATGGATGGGTCCCAGAAATGCTTGGGCTGCTCCAGCCCCGCCTTCGAGGTCCCCTCCCCGATCTTGCCGCCCGCATAATGCCGCCCGTAGGAGATCACCGGCCAGCCATAATTCTTGCCCGCCTCCGGCTGGTTGATCTCATCGCCTCCCGCGGCGCCATGCTCCACGGTCCACAGCGCGCCTGTCTCCGGATGTTTCGCCGCCCCTTGGGCGTTGCGATGGCCGATGGACCAGATTTCGTCGCGCACGATTGGGTCGTCCAAGAACGGGTTGTCCGCGGGAATCGACCCGTCTTTGGCGATGCGGATCACCTTGCCCACATGACCCTCCGGATCCTGGGCGCGCGGACGGTCGCCCCGGTCTCCGGTGGTGATCCAAAGCGAACCGTCATCGGCCACCACGATACGCGATCCGAAATGCCGCCCGCCCCGCAACACGGGATCTTGTCGGAAGATCACCTGGAGATCCTCCAGCCGCGGCTCGGGCTCGATGGCGAGGCGCGCCTTTGCGGCCGCCGTCCGCGCGCCGCCCTCGGCGGGCTCGGAGTAGCTCAAATAGAGCGTTCGGTTCTCTTCGAAATCGGGATCGAGCGTGACGTCGAGGAGCCCACCTTGCCCCCGCGCGCGCACTTCAGGCGCGCCGGCGACTTCGCGCCGCACGCCGTCCTCCACCAGCAGCAGGCGGCCCCGTTGCTCCGTGATCAACACGCCACCCGACGGGAGAAACGCCACCGCCCAGGGCTCAGACAGGCCGCCGACCACACGCTCCACTTTGAGCGGCCCGGCGGAGCTGCTGAAAGTCTCGGCGGAAACCGGATGCGGAGCGAGCATGGCGGCCGCCAACGCGGTCGCCGCGCCAAGCAACGGAAGCCTCGCGGCGAAGACGGAAGAGGGGACAAATTTGAGGGGTCGCAGCATAGGGCTCCTCATGGGGGGGCTTTTCGGTTTGAGCCCCGTTCGGGGTTGGTCTCACGGCGGGAGCCGCCGACGGCGCCGGCCGAGCGCGGCGACGCGCGCCGGTTAAATGGGAAGCCTGCGGCGAAAATCAGCCGCCGGCGCGCTGCTCTTCGCGAAGCCAGGCGGCCGCTTCCACGGCGAAGTACGTGAGCACCCCGTCGCATCCAGCCCGTTTGAAGGCCAGCAAGCTCTCAAGCACGGCGACCCGCCGATCGAGCCAGCCCCGCTCCGCCGCGCCGGCGAGCATCGCGTATTCGCCGGACACTTGATAGGCGAAGAGCGGCGCGGACAGCCGGGCCGACAAGCGCGCGCAAATATCGAGATAGGGCAAGCCTGGTTTGACCATGATCCAATCCGCCCCCTCCGCCAGATCCATCGCCGCTTCGCGCACCGCCTCTTCGGCGTTGGCGGGATCCATCTGATAAGTCTTCTTGTCCTTTGGCGCGTCGCCCGCCGCGGCGGCGGCCAGGGCGGCGTCGGCGCCGACCGCCTCCCGGAAGGGTCCATAAAAGCCGCTGGCGTATTTCGCCGCGTAGGACAGGATCAGCACGTCCTCCGCCCCATCCGCCTCAAGCCCCTCGCGGATCGCGCGAATGCGGCCGTCCATCATGTCGGACGGGCCGAGGATGTCAGCGCCCGCCGCCGCCTGGACCCGCGATTGCAGCACCAACTTCTCGACCGTCTCATCATTCACAACGCGTCCCGCCCGTACGAGACCGTCATGGCCGAGCGCGTTATAGGGGTCGAGCGCCACATCATGCATCACGCCGACCTCAGGCAGCGCCGCCTTTAGGGCGCGGGTGGCGCGGCAGACCAGATTGTCCGGGTTCCAGGCCTCTTCGCACGCCGGTGTTTTCAACTCCGGAGCCACCTTCGGAAACAGCGCCACGCAGCGCACGCCCAGCTCGGCCGCGGCGGCGACGCGCTCCACGGCGATGTCGACGCTCAACCGCTCCACGCCCGGCATGGAAGCGATGGGCTCGGTTCGGCCTTCGCCCTCGATCACGAAAATCGGCCAGATGAAGTCGGATACGGTCAGCCGATGCTCCGCCACCAGCGCCCGGCGCCAGGGCGCGGCGCGGCTGCGTCTCGGGCGGGCCAGCGGATAGGGGGCGTTTGTCGGCTCTCTGCTCATGGCGGTCCTGGCCCCTCGACGAATGCTGCACGGCCGCCGCGCCAGCGCGGCTCCCCGCAGATGGTGGTGATGGCGAGACTAAGCCCGACGCCGAAGGCTGCTGGCAATCCGCAGCGGCGCCGCATCGGCGGCGGATTGGCGAGCCATGACTGATCGGGACGGGCCTCCGCACCCGGCCGCCTTATATGCAGCGCCAGCGGGGTGATGGATCAGCAGCGAGGAGCGCCGATGGCTTGGGGCGAGGTGTTTGGCGAGCTCTGGTTTTGGGGCGCCGCCGCCATCCTGTGGTTGCGGGCGGCGCTGTCGCTCTACGGCGCGCCGCGGCGGCTGATCGCCGAAGCGCGGGGCGGGCTGATGGACGGGAGGCGCGATGGGCTCGGCCCCGCGGCCTTCGCCTTCGATCTGGTGCGCTGGCGGCTCGGGCCCGGACAGGCGACGCCGCAGGGCCTCGTGCCGCTGCGCCTGCCGCTTCTGGGCGGCGCGGCGGCCTATTGTCTCGGCAGCGCCGCCATCGGCGACATGTTCGCTTTGGCCGTGTTTTGCGCGCTTGGCCCCATCGCTGCGGTCACCTTGGGCCTGGAGCCCCGGGTGCAGGCGGCGGTGGACAAAGTGCGCGCGGCGCGGGCACAATCTGGATCCCCCGCCACCGACGCCGAGGGCGCCGACGCTTCTCCAAAAGACGAAGCGGAGCTGCTCGGTGATTTCATGGACACCCTGGAGCAAGCCTGGCGGCTGCGCATGGCCTCCACCGCCGCGGCGGTCCTACTGACCTTGGTCGCCGCCACCGCCACCCGCCCGTGAGCGGCGCGTCGAGCGTCTAGTTCTCGCTTAGCAACGGAGACAATCGCCGTGTTCTACGGATTGAACGCTTGGTTTTTGGCGACCCTGGTCATGGGCGCCCTGTGGTGGGTCGCGGGCGCGTCCGTGCCCAGTTGGCGCAAGCTGGCCCCGCTGGAGGGCGCTCAAGCCTACGTATCGGCCTGGTCCCGCGGCGGGCCGGCGCTGGCGGCGCTCAGCCTGGTGGCGGGCGGGCTCGGCGTCGCCGCCGCCTTCAGCGATAATGATGTGAAATGGGCCATCGGCGCCGCCTGCATGTTGGGCGCGATTATCTACACGATCATCTTCATGGGAGCCCCGGGCCATCGCCTCCGTGACTTGGCCCAGCAGCGGGACGCGGCGGCGGCGGAGGCGGAGGTGGCCTCGCTGCTCGACGCCTG
>JBCCTM010000267.1:0-4632 GCA_039198535.1 Pseudomonadota bacterium | reverse complement strand
GCGTCGGGGTGGCGCGGTCCGCGGCCGGACATCCAAGGGGCCGCGGCGCGGATCTCGGCGATTTTCGCCTCCAGCGCCGTCCAATCGTCCCGTTTGGCGATGGGCTCCCAGATCGCCTCCACCTCATCCACCAGCATCGTCACCGGGGCCGCGCGCTGCGCGTAGTCGCTTTCGAGCGCCGCCTCGGCCGTCTCTGCGGGCTCGGCCTCCCGCAGACCGGCGAGGGCCTCCGCCCAGTCTTCATCCCGATAGAGCGGCGCCAGCGGGCTGGCCGCCAGGCGGTCCGGCCGCGCCCCGCCCATGAGGTCGAAGAACACGCGCTCATAGGGCGGCTCCGTGGCGCGCATTGCGCCGAACAAAGCCGTATTCCGCGCCATCGCCCCCTTATCCATGGCCCCGCGCTCGATGGCGGCGTCATCGCTCTCGACTTTCAAATGGAGCCGCCGATGCGTCGCCCGCGCCACTTCCCGCGTCGCCTCCTCGAAAAACCGGTCCAGCGCCGCTTGCAAGCGATCGACCTGCGTGAACGGCAGCAAACATTCCGCCAGCCTCGCCAGGTTCCAACCGAGCGCGTCCAGTTGTCGCCCGAAGGCGTAGAGCCCGGTCTGATCGAAATAAGCGGCCGTGAAGCTCGGGTCGAAGGTCGGCAGCCAGCGCCAGGGCCCGTAATCGAAGCTCTCGCCGGTGATCACCACATTGTCGGTGTTCAAGACGCCATGCACGAAGCCGGCGGCGGTCCATTCGCCGCCCAGCCGGGCGATCTCCGCCTGCACCGCATCGAAGAAGGCGGCCACCGGATCCGCCTCATCGGCCACGGCGGGAAAGTAAGTCTCGATGCTATAATCCAGCAATTTGCGGATGTTCTCCGGCTCATTGAGCGCGGCGAAGCGTTGGAAGCTGCCGAAGCGCACATGGCTGTGCGAGAGCCGGGTCAGCACCGCCGAGCGGGTGGGCGACGGCTCGTCCTGGCGCTCCAGGGCCTCGCCCGTCTCGATCAGCGAGAAGCTCCGCGAGGTGCGCACGCCCTGCGCCTCCAGCATCTCGGTGGCCAACACCTCGCGCACGCCGCCTTTCAAGGTGAGGCGGCCGTCGGCGGTGCGAGACCAGGGCGTTTGGCCGGAGCCCTTGGTCGAGAGGTCCAGCAGCCGATCCGAGCCCGCCTCCCGCATCTGCGCGAATAAAAAGCCGCGGCCATCGCCCAGATCAGGGTTGTAGGTGCGGAATTGGTGGCCGTGATAACGGAGCGCCAAGGGCTCGGGCAGGTTGCCGGGTAGCGGCTCGAACCGGCCGAAATGTCGGATCCACTCGGCGTCGGACAAATCCGCGAGGCCCACCGTCTCCGCCGCGCGGTCATTGCGGAAGCGGATCACGCTGTCTGGGAATGCAGCGGGACGGACGGGATCGAAAAAAGCCGGGCCGAGGGAGGCGTGGCGGGGAGCGGGGCGATAGGCGTCGGAGATGGGCATACCCCGCCTTCCGCCACTGGGCGACGGGGGTCAAGCATCGGTCAACGATTGCGCACGTTGACGCAGGCGCGCTTCCGTTGGAACAGTTCGCGCCTGTAGAAGCGGCGGAGGAGGGCGTTGAGGTGCGGGACGCCGAAAGGGAGCATGCGGTGGAGCGCGAGGTGGAGCAGGAGCGGATCAACGGCCTGGCGGAGCCCGAAGCGCCGGTTCTCATCGCGCGGGACGGCCGGGTGGCGACCCTGACGCTAAACCGCCCCGACAGCATCAACGCGCTCTCCGAAGAAATGATGGCGGCGCTCTCGGCGGCGTTGGAGGCTCTCGCCCAGCAGGACGGCGTGCGCGCCGTCGTGTTGACCGCGGCTGGGCGTCATTTCTGCGCGGGGCACCACCTCAAGCAAATGACGGCGCGCCGGGCCGACGCCGATGGCGGCCGCGCCTATTTCGACCGGCTCTTCGCCACGTGCGCCCGGCTGATGACCGAGATCGTGCGGCTGCCCCAGCCGGTGATCGCGGCGGTTAATGGCGTCGCGACGGCGGCGGGCTGCCAGCTGGTGGCGTCCTGCGATTTGGCGATCGCCGGGGCGAGCGCCCGCTTTGCGACGCCCGGCGTCAATATCGGGTTGTTCTGCTCGACGCCCATGGTGGCGCTCAGCCGCAATCTCTCGCGCAAGCACGCCATGGAGATGCTGCTCACCGGGGACATGATCTCGGCGGCGCGGGCGGCGGAGATGGGGCTGGTCAACCGGGTGGTCGAGGACGCGACTGTCTTGGCGGAGGCGCAGGCGCTGGCGGCGCAGATCGCGGAGAAGTCGCCCGTGGCGCTGAAGACGGGGATCGAAGCCTTCTACGCCCAGGCCGAAATGGGCCTCGACGCCGCTTACGCCTATACGGGCCGGGTCATGGCGGAGAATATGATGGCGCGGGACGCCGCGGAAGGCATCGGCGCCTTCATTGACAAGAAGCCGCCTCCGGAGTGGCCGGGCGTCTAGGGCGACGCGGCGCCGCGTCACTTGGGGCCCCGAATGCGGGCGAACGCTGCGCCCACCGAGAGCGGCCAATGGCTCAGGTCAGTGTGATCAGATCAGAATGTTCAGGGAGGACGCAGCATGGCCGATGGACGCCAGCCAGGGGGCTATGAGGATCTGCCGCAAACCCCCGCGAATTTCGCGGCGCTATCGCCGGTCTCTTTCCTGAAACGCACGGCCGCCGTCTTTCCCGACAGGGTCGCCGTGCGATATGGCGATCTCAGCCGGACTTGGGCCGAAACCGACGCGCGCTGCCGCCGCCTGGCCTCCGCGCTGCGCGGTTTGGGCGTCGGCCCAGGCGACACAGTCGCCATCATCGCGCCCAACACGCCGGCGCTTCTAGAGGCGCATCTGGCCGCGCCCATGCTCGGCGCGGTGCTCAATGCGCTCAACACACGCCTCGATGCGCGCACCATCTGCTACATCCTGGGCCATGGCGAGGCGAAGGTGTTGCTGACGGATGTGGAGCTGCATGGGCCCGTGCGCGAGGCGCTCGCGGGCCTCGAGAACCCGCCTGTGGTGATCGATATCGAGGATGCGGATGCGGTCGACCCGGCGCGCCTTGGCCGCATGACCTATGAAGAGCTGCTTTCAGGCGGCGACGCGCGTTTTGAAGGGACGCCGCCAGAGGATGAGTGGCGCGCGCTCTCGCTGAACTACACCTCCGGCACCACCGGCGAACCCAAGGGCGTCGTCTATTCCCATCGCGGCGCTTATCTGAACGCGCTCGGCAACGCGGTCACCTGGTCCATGGGCCAGTTTCCGATCTACCTCTGGACCCTGCCGATGTTCCATTGCAACGGCTGGTGCTTCCCGTGGACCGTGACGGCGCTGGCGGGCACGCATGTGTGCCTCCGCCGGGTGGAGCGGGACGCGATTTTCGACGCCGTGGAGCGCTACGGCGTGACGCATCTTTGCGGCGCGCCCATCGTCATGGCGATGATGACGGGCGCGCTCACGGAGGAGCCGGAACGGGCGCGCCGCGTGTTCGGCGGCCGGGCGCCTGGGGCCGGCGTCCGCATGATGACCGCGGCCGCCCCGCCGCCCGCGCCGGTGATCGCCAAGATGGAGGAGCTCGGCGTTGACCTGACCCATGTCTATGGGCTCACGGAGGTCTATGGCCCGGCGGTGGTGTGCGACTGGAACCCGGAGTGGGACGCGCTGCCCGCCGAGGAGCGCGCGCGGATCAAGGCGCGACAAGGCGTGCCGTATCCCGTGCAAGAGGCGATGATGGTGGCCGATCCCGACACCATGGAGCCCGCGCCCGCCGATGGCGAGACGCTTGGCGAGATCTTCATGCGCGGCAACATCACCATGAAGGGTTATTTGAAGCGTCCCGAGGCCACCGAAGCGGCCTTTGCGGGCGGATGGTTTCACACCGGCGATTTGGGCGTGCTGCATCCCGACGGATACGTGGAGATCCGGGATCGCTCCAAGGACATCATTATTTCGGGTGGCGAGAACATCTCCTCCATCGAGGTGGAGAACGCGCTCTATAAGCATCCGGCGGTGGCCGCGGTGGCCGTGGTGGCGCGGCCGGATGAGAAATGGGGCGAGACGCCCTGCGCGTTCGTGGAGTTGAACGAGGGTGCGGCCGCCACGGAGGAGGAGTTGATCGCCCATTGCCGGGAACATCTCGCCGGCTTCCAGCGGCCGAAATCAGTGCTGTTTGAAACATTGCCCAAGACGTCGACGGGCAAGATCCAAAAGAACATTCTCCGCGAGAAAGCCAAAGGGCTGTAACCGCGCGCCGAAGCGCCAAGACGGCTCTCGCGGGGCTTTCACCCAAGAAGCTTTTCCCGCCGCGCGCCTTTCAGGCGGAGAGACGCCGCTTGGGGCCATTGAGGCCCCCGCGCGGCGTTCGCGATGCTTTGAGAGCGCGGCGTCTCAGCCCCATGGCGCGACTGCGTGTCCCGGTGAGGCGTCGTCGCCGCAGCGCGTCGCTGGGAAGGACCGGCTCAGCTCTGCTCCGCTCTCCAAACGGAGGGGACATCCCCTCCGCGCGGCCCCGCCTCGCCCCTTGCGGATCGCGGGATGGAGAGGCCGCCGCACGGGCGCGCGCAGCGCGGCGGCGCGCCCAGAAACCCTTGCCCCGCGCGCTCCCTCCCGCGCGTCTGTGGGGGCGACGCGGCTCGGGACGG
>JBCCTM010000266.1:0-4661 GCA_039198535.1 Pseudomonadota bacterium | reverse complement strand
TGTGTTTGGGCGGTTGCGAGACGGGGGGCTTCTTTGCCATCCCCGGCCGGATCTCCTCGCCGTGCCCACCGGCGCGCCCTCTCGGGTAGGCGATATGATCCGAAATGTGGAGGCGCGGCCTCACGGCGCGTGGACCCGCTACCTCTGGCCGCGGCCGGACACGCTGGAAGTCTCCATTAAATCAACATTTTGCCGGATCTCAGGCCCTCTGATGATCTGCGCCGGCGATTTTTTCGACGTCGAGGCGGTCTCGTGAACACGACCCGATGAGCGCGCCGCGTCCTGAGCGCCGCATGCGCAGAACGAGCTGGATCGGCACAGCAAATCAGCGCTACGCTCCGCGTTGGGAAAAGCTCTGAGGGGTCGAACACGGTGGGGACCGCCAATCAAGATATCGCACCGTCGGTGGCGTGCGACGGGGATGATGCGCCGGCCGCGCTCGCCAAAACCGCGCTCCTGGAGGGCCCGCGCCGGATCCTCTTCGTGTGCCTTGGCAATATCTGCCGCTCGCCCCTGGCCGAAGGGGTGATGAAAGCGCGGCTCGCCGCCTCTGGGGTCGACCCTGTTGAAATCGAGAGCGCTGGCACAGGCGGCTGGCATGTGGGCGCGCCGCCGGACCCGCGGGCGATCGCCGCGGCCGCGCGGCGCGGGGTCGACCTCTCCGCCCTCCGAGCGCGCCAGGTGCGCCGCAGCGATTTCGATCGCTTTGGGCTCATCTTGGCCATGGACCGATCGAATCTTGTCAATCTGTCCCGCCTCGCGCCCCCGGGCTGCGCCGCGCGGATCGCCATGATCACAGATTTCGCCGGCGCGGGCGGCCCCGATGAAATCGACGATCCCTATTACGGCGGACCCGACGGCTTTGAGGCCACCCTCGACACAGTGGAGCGCTGCTGCGGCGCTTTGGTGGAGGCGATCCGATGAAAAACGATCGTCTTTGGCGCAAAGCTCGACCCCTCCGCGCCGGGCTCATTTGCCTCGCCGCGCTGGTCTCGACCGGGCCCTCAGCAGCGTCGGCCAACGCGCTGACGGGGCTATGGCGGATCGAGATCGTCGACGGTCCAAGTAAAGGCGATCATGGGCAGATCCGCCTCACGCCGACAGGCCCCGGGGTCTATGCCGGAGAAATGCGGTTCACCGACAGCCGAACCGACATCACAGCGGACGAGCGATGTGTGATCCGAACGCAGGACGACGCGGTGGAAGTCCGCTGTCAAACCGATGAACTAGGTTGGCTGCCGGATGATTTTGACCTGACGCGCACGGGGCCGGACGAACTGCGCGGGCCGCATATCAGCGCGGTGTCAGGCGAAGCGGTTTTCCGAAGACTGCGTGACGCCGATTTGTTGAGTTAGCGCCTTGATCAGCCGCCTCGCCGCTGTCGCTCCGCTTCGACAGCGACATTTCGCGTGAGCGCAGCCGCTTCCATGGGACGCTTGAAGCGCGACCGCGGCAACCGCTTTCGAGCGGCGCGCACCGCACGGGTCGCCCGCTCCAGCGCCCGCTCCATCAACTCAAGACGCAGGCACCGCTCTTCAAGCACTTCGCAATACTCCAGGGTTTTTTTGCCGTCTCGCGGTCCCGGCGAGGGATGCGGCTCCACCAAGATTCGAAGCGCGTAGACCAGGTGATATTCATAGGGCGAGAATTCATGCACGAAGGCGGCTTCGGCGGCGCGGTCGAGATAGCGTCGTGTGTGAGCCAACAACAGAGAGGCCGTCATGTAGGCCTCCGGCGCGTCGGCCGGGATCAACACTGTTGAGCCGACCATTTCCAAGGTCGGCCGCAAGCCCGCCTCCGCCCGATGCGGCGCGTCGAGGAATGTGGCGACAAAAGCGCGAAGCGCCTCGCCAAGATCGATCTGCTGCGCGTCGGGCAGCGCCGGTCGACTGCGGGGGAGCCCGGGACGCCGTTCGAAAATCATCGGCCAGTTTTCCCCGGCCTGCGCCTCACGCTGGCGGATCAAATGATGGATCTCCAACGATTTTGGATCATTGGCGTGCAGGGCGATGCCGGCGATCTGGTTCTGCCGATTGCTGGCGTCGACGATGCGCCTCTGGAGCGGGGCGTCGTCGGTCGCCACCAGCTTTATGGGCAAAAATAGGGTTTCGCCGCATTCCAGCAGGTGCTCGCGTTCCCCATGGAGCACATGGGCCGTCTGCAGCCCGTTCACCAGCTGGTAGTTGCTCAGCTTCAAGCGCGCGCCGCCGCCTTGCACCGCGGGCGGCGATTCAAGAATAGTCTCCGCCACGAGGGTCAAGCCATTGTTGAGAAGCGGAAACTTGAAGCGATCTTCGCTCAGCAGAGTGTCGCGGATCCGCCGGTTCACCGTCGTGTGGCTCAGATAGCCGCGCACATTATGCTCAAACGCCTCTTCGCGAAGGCTGATCCCGTCTTCTCGGGTCATGAGCAGCAAAAACGAACGATAGTCGATCGCGCCCATCCAACATTCGCCAGCGCCGGACGACTGCGGAAGCCGCACCAAATGCGCACTCGGCACATAGCCGCTATACGGCTCCGGCGCCGTCGAATAGAGAGCGGCGAGTGGATCTCGGCTGATCAAGCTCGCCAAACGCTGGTGCTCCACAGGCTGAACTTCAGCTTCATCGACGATGTCGACGCCTAGCAAAACGTCCCGACCTTGGGCGAATTCCTTGTGAAGGTTGGTTGGGCCGACCGGCAACGCGCTATTCGCGGCGAAATACCCGCGGACCCGGATCCGCAGCGGCACGTCCCGCGCCGCGCATTCCCGGAGGATGAGATCCTTGAGCTGCCGCATCTCCGACAAGCGGTTGTTTTCTTTATAATAGGCGACATCCGACATGAAGGTGTGCATGCCGAGGGTGAAGGCTTTGATCCTGAAACGATCAAACGTCGAGGTCGTCACTTGGACCGCGATGATTTCAAAATCGATGGGCTCGACCAGCTCGATCAGCGCCAGAGCATCCGCGTGGTCGACGATCAGCCGGCCGTTAAGGAGCAACGCCACGGCGTCGAGCTGATTATCGTCGACACCTCCAGTCGACACTTGCTCAAGATCGTCGATCTCAAGATCGCTGACATGCTTGCGCAAAATATGGATCGTCGCGAATTGCTCGAAGAGACTATTCTGTTGGTCTTCTCGGAGCCCATCGAATTCGACGCCGCGCAACCTGGCGAAATCACGCAGCGCGGCCTGAATTGTCTCATTTCGGGCGCGGCGCACCGTTTCCGGCTCGCTGCGATGTTGTCTGGCCATGCCAAGACGCTAACGACGCGGGCGCGACTGAACAATGCCCGCGGCGCTTCAGTGACAATGCGCGTCACCAGCACGTCACAGTTGCGTCAGGAAGCCGCAGATCGCGTCTACGGTGAATACGATCGGCGAATTCGAGCTTTTGTACTTTGTAGAGTGCGGACCGCGTTTAAATGCCAGGTTCCCGCGGGCTCATGGCTCCGGAAGCGTCATCGCCTCGGCGCGTTTCACCACATCGTCCCGCGTTCTCTTCAACTGCGGCACGCCTTGGACGCGGCTGCGCATGCGGTCCCGGGGGCTCTGGGTGATCTCCAAAATCCGCTGCGCCAAATCTTCTCTTCGTCCCTCGGCGGTCAGTTGCATCTCGATCCGTCGACAATGCGCGCGCATCGCGGCCGCGTCTCCCAAGGGCGGCTTGCCCGGCGCGCACATGATCCGCAGTCCAAGCGCCGCGTGATACTCGACCTGCACAAGCCGAGGCTCGTCCCGCTCTCGCGCCACATCGCGGACGAACTGAACCAAACGCGCCGCCGCATAATAGGGCTCCGCCGTGAGCGAGGGGGCCAGCAAACCATCATCGACTTCGCCGGCGATGGCGGAAAAGCCCCGCTCCGCCACATGGGACTGCTCGAGAAACACCGCCGCAAAGCCGCGCAGCGCCTCCTCCAGCGACACTTTCTCAGCCTTCATTGATTTGGCGTACTGCCCGGGGCGCCGTTCCAACACCAAGGGCGGTCCGCCTGCTTTCAGCCGATCCAGGAAATAGGCCTCAATCGCCAACGCTTTCTCACACGCTGCGAACAAGGCCGCGCCCGTGATCGGCGTCTGGCGGTTCGTCGCCTCAATGATCGCCCGTCGGATCGTGGTCTCCGTCGCCGCGACAATCTTCACGGGGACATGGACGTCATGGGCGTACCGCAGCTGATCCCGGATGCGGTAAATCACGGTTGAGGTCTGCAAGCCGTTCACGATCTGAAAATTCTGCAGCAAGACATTCGGACCTTCGCGCTCCAAACCGTCGGCGACAATGGTCACCCCGTTATTGCGCAGTAGAAATTGGGCACGGTCTTTGCCCGCCAGCGTTCCGCGGATGCGTTCATTGACGCCGCCATCGCCTTGATAGCCCCGCACATTCTGGTTGAAGATCGCTTCGCGCAGCCCTTGTCCATCCTCCCGCTCCAACAGCGCGAGGTAATCTGCGATGGGCACATGACCTGAATAGCCCGCCTCCACACCTTTGATTTTCGGCAGGGCGATCAGCCCCGCCGCGGGCAAGCGCGCCTCATAATCCTCCACCAGGATCTCACTGGTCGGCGCATCTGGCACGCTGTGGCGCGGCAGACCGGTGGCGAGCATGTCAAGCAGTCGCCCGCGATCGACGGCCTCCAATTCAGCCGTCTCCAGATCAACCGCTGCGCCCGCGCCG
>JBCCTM010000265.1:0-4677 GCA_039198535.1 Pseudomonadota bacterium | reverse complement strand
GGCGCACTCAAGCGAATCAGGGGCCTCGACTGCGCGGCGAACGCCGCCGACCGCGGCGATCTCCTCCGTCAGCGACAGCGCTTCGTCGAGCATCGCATCGAGCACGGACGACGTCACATCCGCAGCGTCGTCCCGCGGATTGTCTGGGACAATCAAAATCATCGGTCAGCCTCTCTCCAGCAGTGCTGTGAGAATGCCGCCTGGCGATGAAGAACTCGTCGAAGAACAGGGTGAATTCCCGTTCATCAAACTTGTAAAAAAACGGCCGCAGACGCGGCCGAGTAGGGGAGGCTAAATGAAGGGAAAAAATCCCTTGGCGTGTTTATCGGCGACACACCTCAATGGAGGGTTAACATCGCGCTCAAGCGCGCTCTGGATGGCGCTGGATCTCGGGGATGCAGTTCGCTAGGCGTGGCCGGCGACTCCGGGAGAGAGCGCAGGAGCAGATGGGCGTGGGCGCGTCCGTTCAGACGCGGCGATCGCGCCGGCGCACGCGCCCGGCGCGCCCCAGCATGGCGAGGAGACGCAGAACGTGAGTGATCCCAGCATTTTGTTTCTCGGCGGCGGCGGCGCGGACCGGAAATTCGCCCAAGGCCTGTCGCTGCGTTATGCGAACCGCCATGGCCTGATCGCCGGCGCCACTGGAACCGGCAAAACCGTGACGCTCCAGATCATGGCCGAAGGCTTCAGCCGCGCCGGCGTTCCGGTGTTTCTGTCGGATGTGAAGGGAGACCTCGGCGGCCTGGCTAAAGCTGGGACGCCCGAGCACAAGCTGCATCCCAAACTCGTCGAACGCGCGGAGACCATCGGTTACGACGATTTCGGCTATGACGCGTTCCCAACGGTCCTGTGGGATCTGTTTGGCGAGCAAGGCCACCCGGTGCGCGCGACCTTGCAGGATCTCGGTCCGCTTACGTTGGCGCGCATTCTTGATCTGTCGGAGGCGCAGGAAGGCGTGCTCAACGTCTGCTTCCGCGCCGCTTCTGACGCTAAGCTCCCGATCATCGATCTCAAAGATCTGCGCGCAATGCTGCAAGAGGTCGCTAAGAAGTCCACCGAGTTGCAGCTGCAATATGGCAATGTGAACGCGGCCTCGGTCGGAGCGATCCAACGACGCCTGTTGGTTTTGGAGAACCAGGGGGCTGATTTATTTTTCGGCGAGCCAGCGCTCGACCTGAAGGACCTCATGCGCTGCGCGCCGGACGGCCAAGGGCATGTGAATATTCTCGCGGCGGATCGGCTGATGCGGTCGCCGCGGCTCTACGCGACATTTCTGTTCTGGATGCTGTCCAAACTGTTCGACGAACTCCCGGAAGTGGGCGATCTCGACAAGCCGAAGCTCGCCTTCTTTTTCGACGAGGCGCATCTTTTGTTCGATGACGCGCCCAAGGCGCTGGTCGACAAGATCGAGCAGGTCGCGCGGCTGATCCGCTCCAAGGGGGTGGGCGTGTTCTTCATCACCCAAAACCCAGCCGATGTGCCGGACACGGTGCTGGGGCAACTCGGCAGCCGTGTGCAACACGC
This sequence comes from Pseudomonadota bacterium, assembly GCA_039198535.1. Lineage (GTDB taxonomy): Bacteria > Pseudomonadota > Alphaproteobacteria > Rhodobacterales > Rhodobacteraceae > JALEGB01. Next base: position 3,153 of record JBCCTM010000265.1, on the reverse strand, counting down.
TCTGCGCGCCTACACGCCGCGTGATCGGAAGGCGCTGCGCGCTGCGGCGGAGACGTTCCGTCCTAATCCTGAGTTCGACACCGAAGAGGCGATCCCGCAGCTTGGCGTCGGAGAGGCGCTGGTCTCGACCCTTGAGGAGAAGGGCGCGCCGTCCATCGTGCAACGCACGCTGATCCGTCCGCCCTCAAGCCGAATCGGCCCGCTCGAACCCGAAGAGCGAAAAGCGGTTATGGCCGCGTCGCCCTTGGCGGGGGTGTATGATGAGGCGATTGACCGCCATAGCGCCTATGAGGCCCTTGAAGAGCAAGCGGCCCGCGCCGCGGAAGAGGCGGCGCGCCAGCTTGAGGAGGAAGAGGCGGCGGCTGAGCGCGCCGCGGCGGAGAAGGGCCGCGAACGTGAATATCGGCGCGCAGAGCGCATCGGCTCCGGGAGTAGCCGCAGCAGCGGCGGCCGATCGCGCAGCCGCAGGCAATCAGCCGGCGAGACCTTTTTCAAATCGATGATGCGCCGCGTGGGCAGCAAACTCGGCGACCGCTTGCTTCGCTCGATCTTCAAGCGTTGAGCGCGCGCCCAACCGATGGGCTATGGCGCCGCGCGCGCCGGGCGGATCCGCACCCGAACGGCGTCGGGCTGCGCATCGGGCGCGGTCTCAACGCCAAAAGTGGTGACCGCTAATCCTGCGCAGCGATGGGCGAGGGCCGCCGCTTCGGCGCGGGCCAGCGCCAAGGCGAGCCGAGGCTGGGCGATGTCCGTCGCCTGCGCATCCGCCTGAGGCGCGACAACCGCGATGGCGGTGAAACGCTGCTCGGGTTTCGCCGCCCGCGCCGCCGTCCCGATTTGCGCCGCCAGATCCGCAACCGCCGCCGCGGACAGCGCTTGTCGGCCGGACGGGTACGCGAAGTCCACCACTGGATCGACCGCTTCAGCAGGCGAGCCGTCTTGCGGGGCGAGGCGCAATTCGGGACGCACGGCGCGGGTATGTCGCGCCCGCGCCGTATCGATCCCCGGCGCGTCAAGCGCGCAAGTGGTGGGATCGCAGGCGGCCACGGGGACCAAGCCGTCGTCGAACAGCGCGCGTTGGCCAGGCGGCGAGGAGAGATATTCGATGAAGATGATCGACGCCGGATGGGCGTCAGGCGCGGGCCGCTGCGCGTAGAGCGGCAGCATCAGGGGGTAGGCGCCGCGCCGGAGCGTGTCCAAATCGAGGCCGGCGGCCTCTTCATCTGATGGTCCGATCGCGAGAGCCTCAACGCCTTCGAGCGCGGAGCGTACGGTCACTGCGAGACCCATCGGGTCGGCTTGCGCGGCGGCGAGACGACGCGCGGGGTCGCGGATATAGCGCGCCGAAGCCGGTCGCACCCGCCGGACGCCGGCGCGTCGGCTGAGGGCGTGTAACTCCTCCGACCCAAGCTCCGGCAGGTAGAGCACCGGCTTTCCGTCCAACCCTGCGCGGTTCAACGCGGACCAATCTCTGATCTCGCCCGAAAGGAGCTGACCGACTTCCGGCAAGCTCAACGCGCGCAGCCCGCTCTCCCGCGGCGCGACAAGAGCGATCGCGTCGAAGCCGATGATGCGGCCGCTGAGATCAGGCAGCACTTCACGGAAAGCGGGGCCGATCTTCACATCCGCCTCTCCATCGCCGACCCAACGCCCGTCGCCCCCGGGCCGTGTTGTGGCGAGTACGATCTGATCCGGGCCCCTCAGGCGCGGCTCTAGGGCGTCGACCTCGATGGGCTCGGTCCGCGCTGCGTCCGCCAACGGGCTCCTCGGGTCGAGCCCGGGCGCGTCAGTGGACTGAATGCGCACGCCAAGTCTTGCGTAGAAGGCGCGGGCCATGCCGCCCATGGCGCGACGGCCCATATCCCCCGTGATCGCGACGCGGAGCGGGTCGCGCTGTGAGGCGGCCCCGGCGGTGACGGAGGCCTCCATGGCGGCCGGGGCCGCCAGCAAGCCGGACAGGCGCGCGCATTGCCGGGCGCGGCGGGGCGCGCCGGGCGCGTCCTCGGGAAAGAGGACGCCGTCTAGATACGCCGCCTTCAACGCGACGTCGTCGGGGCCGAAGGCGGCCGGCGGCGCGTCGACGTCGGCCGGCGCCGACTGGGCGGGCGCGGGCTGGCGCAGACGACGGGGCGATAGGGAAGGCGGCTCGGCGGAGGCCGACGCGATCGGCGCTTGCGCGACTTCCGTCCCAGAGCCCCCGGCTCCTGTGGCCGCATCTCCGTCGCGCTCTTCGGTTCCGGCTTCATCCGCCTCCACGGCGTTTCGCAAATCGGCGGCTCCGTCGCGCGTGTCGGCCCCGAGGATATCGTCCAACAAGCCGCGGACCTCATCGGCGCGGTCGCCGCCCGCTGGCCCGAAGCCCGTCCCGGTCCCCGTCCCCGGAGCTGCGCCCGGGGCCGGGTCAGGGCGGCGCAACGTCAAATCGGGCGCCGCCGCCACCGTCGGCGCGTCCGCCTGCGCCGGTTTGCTCGTGTCGATGTCGGATCGGGCGTCTCGGTTCTCAAACGCGCCATCTCCAGCGCGCTCCGCCACCAGCACTTGAAAATTGTCGTTGGCCTCCGCCTCCACTTGGGGAGACGACATCCAAGATGGCGATGGCGCGTCGGCGTTAGGCTCCGCGGCCGGTGCGGGCGAACCGGTGACATCGCCTGCAGTGGCGGCTGTGGTCGCGGTAGACCGTTCTGGTCCCTGGCCTTGCGGCGTCTGAGCCTCCGAAGGCCCGGTTGCTTGCGCTTGGCGTGCGGGCGCCTCGGTTTGGAGGGACGGGCTTGATCCAGGATTTTGCGGCGCTTGTTGGATGTTCTCAGATTGGTCCCGCGCAATCACCATCCCGTCCGCGGTGCGAAGCGTGTAGTCGCCGTCCCGCCAATTCTCCAACCGGCCTCGGAGCCGCACGCCGCGGGGGCCGTCGAGTTCAACCTCAGTGAGCGAGTTGCGCAGCAGCAGGCGCGCGCCTTCGGCTGTTTCAATCCGAACAAATCGTCCGCTGAGCGCGGTGACGCGCCCTTCGATCTGGGCCCCGTCGCTGAGCGTGAACTGCGCCGCATGGGCCTCGCGATCGCCGGACAGCGCGCACAGCAGCGCGGCCCCCAGCAACGCGTAACGGCCTGCGCGCCGGCGCGACCTCTGCTCGAAGCCCGGCGGCCGGCGGTC